>JAUTCN010000010.1 GCA_030673965.1 Fusobacterium sp. JB019
GTTAGGTTTTGATGATACAGGAGTAGCTTTAATGCTAACAGTTTTTGCTCTTCAAGATAGTTTTGGTACTGCCTGTAATGTAACAGGAGATGGAGCTTTAACAATGATATTAAATGGGTTATATGCACATACAATTAAAGAATAAACAAAAAGAGCTGTTATTTACAGCTCTTTTTAATTTAATCATTGTATAAGCTAGTTAATGCTTCATTTATTTCGTTCCAATCAAATTCGTTACAGTAGAAAGTCATATCATCTGCATATGCTTTATAGATATCTTCAGGAGTAGTGTTTTCTAGTTCGAGAGCTTTTAATTCGTCTGAAGTTAAACTGTTTAAATCTTCCATTCCTTCATCGGCATCTATTTTAAATAATAGAAGACCTGTAGCTTTTTCACTGTGTATGAATTCTAAATTTCCATTTTCTAAATTTAATTGAGCTATTGTTGGTGTTCCGTAAGAATCATGTGCAGCAGTGTCCTTTATAATATCATAATAAGATAAAGATTTTACGATGTTTATTATCTTTTCTTTGTTTAAAAATGTCATAAATAAAACTCCTTTTAAATTGATATAAACTATAATTAGACTTTAATATAAAAACAAATAAAAGTCAATATGATTTTAAAAAGTACAGCATGCAAAAAACAAGGAATTTGTCAATAATAAAATATCCTGAAATATATTTTGAGTATTTATTAATCTAAATTTGATTTTTTTTTAATATTTTATTGCATTTTTCTCTAAATTGTCGTAGAATAAGTCTAGATAAAGAAAACTTGAGGGATGGTGAAAATGGAAAAGCTTAATATTCATATATTTTCAGATTCTTTTGGAGAATCTGGTGAACAAGTTGTAAGATGTGCTTTGAGTCAATTTGAACTAGAAAGTTCTAATTATAATTTAATAAAGCATAGACATGTTTCCGATTTAAAAGCTTTAAATAGAGAATTTGGGAAAATAAAAGAGTATTCTAATGTCTTTATGCTATTCACGTTGGTTAATTTAGAGGTTGTAGAAAAAGCTAAAGAATTTTGTGATTCTAAAGGAATTCAATATTCAGATTTATTAAATCCTCTTTTAAATTCTCTTAAAATACAAATAGGAAAAGATCCTAAAAGAGAGTCTGGTAAGTTTAGAGTTTTAGATGAAGAATATTTTAATCGTGTGGATGCTATTGAGTTTGCTGTTAAGTTTGATGATGGTAAAGATAGTAGAATGCTTCATGATGCAGATTTGATACTTATTGGAATATCAAGAACTTCAAAAACTCCTTTAAGTATTTATTTAGCGAATAAAGTTCATATAAAAGTTCTTAATATACCTTTGGTTCCAGAAGTGGAACCTCCAAAAGAATTATATGAAATTTCAAAAAAAAGGATAATAGGATTAACTAATTCTGTTGAAATGTTAAATAAAATAAGAAAAGAAAGAATAAAATGTATTGGAGTAAAAAATGGTTCTACTTATTCTTCTCTAGGTAGAATAATAGAAGAATTAGAATATGCTGAAAAGATTATGAAAAAGATAGGGTGTCCTATAATTGATGTTTCAGAAAAAGCTATAGAAGAGACAGCTCAAGTTATAGTTGAAATAATGAAGGAACAAGGTGTGCTTTAAAATTTAATTTTATAATAAGCTTTAGGAGGCTAATACAAATGAAAAAATTTATTTATTTTTTTAACGAAGGAAACAAGACAATGAGGGATTTGTTAGGTGGTAAAGGAGCTAATTTAGCAGAAATGACTAATATAGGTCTTCCAGTACCTGGAGGATTTACAATTTCAACAGATGCATGTTCTGAATTTTATAATCAAGATCAAAAAATTTGGACGGAGTTAAAAGAAGAAATATTGTTAAATATAAAAAAATTAGAAAATGAAACAGGAAAAACATTTGGTTATGGAGAAAATCCTTTATTAGTTTCAGTTCGTTCTGGAGCAGCAGTATCAATGCCAGGAATGATGGATACAGTTTTAAATTTAGGACTTAATGATAAAACAGTTGAAGCGCTTAGCGAAATGATAAATAATGAAAGAGCAGCTTGGGATTCTTATAGAAGATTTATTCAAATGTTTGGAGATGTTGTAAAAGAGGTTCCTAAATATAAGTTTGATATTATTATGGATAAAGTAAAAGAAGAAAAAAATATTATTACGGATTTGGAATTGACAACAGAAGATTTGAAAGACGTTGTAAAAAGATATAAAGATTTATATATTAGAGAAATAGGTGAAGAATTTCCTACAGAACCACTAGAACAATTATTAGATGCCGTTAGAGCAGTATTTAGTTCATGGAATAATTCAAGAGCAATAATTTATAGAGAGTTAAATGAAATAAAAGGAATAAAAGGGACTGCTGTAAATGTTCAAGCAATGGTATTTGGTAATATGGGAGATACTTCAGGAACAGGAGTCGCATTTACAAGAAATCCAGCTACGGGAACAAAAGAAATATTTGGAGAATACTTGATGAATGCTCAAGGAGAAGATGTAGTTGCAGGAATAAGAACTCCTCAAAAAATAGAAACATTGAAAGAAATAATGCCTGAAATATATGAGGAATTTTTAAATATTTGTAAAATATTAGAAAAGCACTATAAAGATATGCAAGATATGGAATTTACAATAGAAAGAGGAAAATTTTATATGTTGCAAACTAGAAATGGTAAAAGAACTTCAAAAGCGAGTATAAATATTGCAGTTGATATGGTTGAAGAAGGGTTGATAACTAAAGAAGAGGCTATTTTAAGAATTGATCCTAAGAATGTTGAACAATTATTACATAAAAATTTTTCTGAAGAAGGATTGAGAAATGCTAAATTAGTAGCTGAAGGTCTTGCTGCTTCTCCAGGAGCTGCATCAGGAAAAGTATGTTTTGATTGTGAATGTTTAAAAAAAGTTAAAAAGGGTATATTAGTAAGAATAGAAACCTCTCCAGAAGATATAGAAGGGATGAATATCGCAGAAGGAATTTTGACAATTCGTGGAGGGATGACATCTCATGCTGCTGTTGTTGCTAGAGGAATGGGGAAATGTTGCGTAAGTGGTTGTAGTGAAATTACTATAAATGAAGAAAAAAAAGAATTAGAGACAAGAGGATTAGTTATAAAAGAAGGAGATATTATTTCTATTGATGGTTCATCAGGAAAAGTTTATTTAGGAGATATTGAAAAAACAGATATAGAATTATCAGGTGCTTTTGAAAAATTTATTTCTTGGGTTGATGAAATAAGAAGACTACAAATTAGAATGAATGCAGATACTCCTAAAGATTGTGCTACAGGAATAAAATTTGGAGCAGAGGGAATAGGACTTTGTAGGACAGAACATATGTTTTTTGCTGAAGAAAAAATATGGTCAGTTAGAGAAATGATAGTTTCAAATACTTCTAAGGAAAGAAAGGTAGCTATTGATAAAATTTATCCTTTCCAAAAGAAAGATTTCTTTGAAATTTTTGAAATTATGGAAGGAAAACCAGTTACAGTTAGATTAATAGATCCTCCTTTACATGAATTTTTACCAAAAACAGAAGAAGAAATGAAAAAATTATCAAAATTGATGAATATAGAATTAGAAGAAATAAAAGAAAGATTAGAATCTCTTCATGAAGTAAACCCTATGTTAGGACATAGAGGATGTAGATTAGGAATAACTTATCCAGAATTGTATGAAATGCAGGCAAAAGCCATTATAGATTCAGCTTTAGAAGTTAAATCAAATGGAATAGAAGTAAATCCTGAGATAATGATACCTTTAGTAGGTTCAGATAAAGAATTAGGATATTTAAGAGAAAGAATAGAAAAGGTTATTGAGAATATTTTTAAAGAAAAGGGACAAAGATTAGATTATAAATTAGGAACCATGATAGAAGTTCCAAGAGCTTGTATTACAGCTGATGAGATAGCTAAAAAAGCAGATTTCTTTAGTTTTGGAACTAATGATTTAACTCAGATAACTTTCGGTTTTTCAAGAGATGATGCGGGTAAATTTATTAAAGAGTATGTTGAAAAAGGAATATTTGAGAAAGATCCATTTGTAAGTCTTGATCAAGAAGGTGTCGGAGAATTAATGAAATTGGCTATAAAAAAAGCCAGAACTATTAAAGAAAATATAAAACTTGGAATTTGTGGAGAACATGGTGGAGAGCCAAGTAGTGTAGAGTTTTGTAATAAAATAGGTCTTGATTATGTGTCTTGCTCTCCTTATAGAGTTTTAATTGCTAAAATAGCAGCAGCTCAAGGAGTTGTTAGAAAATAAAAAGGTTAGGTATATTGAATTAAAATAAATAAAGAATAGCGAGGAGGTGTCCTCGCTATTCTTTATTTATTTTAATCATATTTTATTTTAAATGTAGCACTACCTTTATAAATTCCTTGGTTGTTATTTTCACTAGTAATACTTCCTCTAACTATAATATCTCTAGAACCATTAGCGTTTATAAATTTAGCCATTTCTTCTGGAGAATTTAATTTAACTACCATTTTTTTATTTGTTTCTGTTTTTATTTCCGCTTCAGCAGGAAAAATAAATTGAATAGGAGCATTATATTTATCTGTTATAGTTATAATTTGGTCTTTTTCTACGGTCATATTAGATAAAAGTTGTTTAAATTCAAGAGGTTTAGTTTGCTTTATATTGAAAATAGGAACAATTTTAGCATGAACTTCTACTTGGGAAGTTATAACAGGTTTTGTGTTAATTATTTCAATAGTATTTCTTGCTAATAGGTTAGTAGAAATTGTTAATAAAATAAAAATATAAAATTTTTTCATAGTCCTCCCTTTAAAATATTAATCATATTTAACAGAAATATCAAAAGTTCCAGCATAATCTCCAATAACTGTAGTATCTGCAGCATGAAGGACACCTTTTATATTTATTTTAGCTTGACCATTTTCATCTAAAATTATTTTTTCAGTTTTTTCTGAAGAAAGGTTTAAAATCATAGTTTTTTCTCCATCTCTCATTGGAACTGTTTTAGGAATTTTAACAGTAACAGTATTTTGAGATCCAACGGAGCCATTAATATTTACATTTGTAAAAGCAACAGCATCTGATGCAAGAGGAATATCATTAAATTCCATTCCATTATTAACAATTGTTAAATTAGCAATAATATTTGCATTAATGTTTAAAGTATTAATAACGGAAGTTTTAGTATCTATATTTTTTGCAAAAATCAAGCTAGAAAATATAAAAAACATTATTTTTTTCATATTAAAATTCCTCCTTAAGTAATATAAATATATAATAACATAATTATATATTTATATAGAGAGTTTGTCAATATTAATGAAAATAAAAAGGGTACAAAATATGTACCCTTTTTATTTTCGTTAATATGATTAATTATATTTAACAGAAATAGTCACAGAACCAGTATGTTCCCCAGCTTTAGTAGTTTCTCCTTCAGCTATATTTCCAGAAATAGTTTGAGTCAAATTACCATCTGCATCTAAAGTTTGAGCCACATCATTATGTTCAGACGTTAAAGTAACAGTAGCAGTAGAACCACTAACTCCAACTCTTTCAATGGTAGTAGAGTCAGGAACAGTAACTATAACATTATTTCCTGGAGCTCCTTCAACAAGCATACTACCATCAGTTGTAGAATCAGCTTGTTTACCTATGATAATATCTCCAAATTCCATAGATTGTGATTCTTTAATTGACAAAGGAGCAAGAACGTTAGCATTTATTTTCAAATCTCCTTTTACCTCAGTACCTACTTCAACTTCATTTGCTGCTAGAGTAAGAGCTGACAAGCTTAAAAATATTAATAACAAAGTCTTTTTCATAATTAAACCTCCTGATTTTAAATAAATAGTGAGTAAAAACTATAAAAATATTGTTGTATAATTTTTTGTTTAAAGTAATTTTAACTTAATTCTTATATACTTAATTTTAGTATATAAAAAGATATTTGTCAAATCTCAAGAAAAGGAAGTTGTTTTTTTTAAAAAAGAAAGAGGTGTATATTATACACCTCTTTCAAGATAATCTTTTACTAGTTTCTAAATTTAAAATTTTAGTTATACATAACAGAAACAGTAACAGTACCAGTATGGACACCAGTTTTAGTGGTTTGACCTTTATCAATAACCCCATTGATAACTTCAGTTAAATGTCCCTCATCATCCAATGTTTGTGCGATACCATTTTTTAAAGAAGTTAAATTAACTGTAGCAGTGGAATTATCAACACCAACTCTTGAAATAGTCGTTGTATCAGGAAAAGAAATAGTAACACTGTTTCCAGCAGCTCCTGTAACTGTCATTTTACCAGGTGTAGTAGAAGTAGCTTTTTCTCCTAAAACAATGTCTCCAAAATCCATAGCCTGTTCTTCTGCAATTGATAAAGGTGCGATAACATTAGCATTAATATTTAAATCTCCACTAACATTTTCTCCTACTTTAACTTCTGCTGCCATCGACATAACTGATAATCCTAAAAATAGTCCTAATAATGTTTTTTTCATTTTACAATCCTCCTAATTTTTTATAAAAAATTCTTAATAGTTAGTAAGAATTGCAACTGGCTATCGTATTACACCAGGAACATTATAGCCAATAATTTAGGTATAAACCTAAAGCAACTGGCTGTCATATTACCTAAGTAACTTAGACCCTATAGCTTTGTGTCATCACTTTTCAATGATTTTACCGATTATCTTCTGTTCTCATTATATAATGTAATTTAATCTTTGTCAATCAAAGAATAGTAAGGTTTTAGAAGCCATTTCTACTATATTTTAAATATTTTTCATTTCTTTTTCTGATATAGTCATTTGATAGAGCATAATTAATTTCTTCTAAAAGTTCTTCCTTATCTTCAGGAAGATTTCCTCTAAGATTTAAGTAGTTAGAAGCATGGTTTGATCTAAAAATAATTTTTTCATTTTTAGGGATATTTATATTCTCAATAATCATCTTAATTTCTTCCATTATTTGATCTCCAGAAGCTTCTATAAATTCTCCTTTTTTACATCTAATATCGATATCTGTTTCAGGGTGGACAACTAAACAAAGGATCCCTAAATATTCTGGAATGATTTTACTTATAACTTTTCCAGTATTAATAGCATGGTTAGTACTATCCTGATTACCTAAAATTCCAGCAATTACAGTTACGGAAAGTTGGAATCCTAATTTTTTCATTTTTAAGGAAGCTTCTGTAATCTCTTCAGCAGTAGCTCCTTTTTTAATTTCTTTTAAAGTTTCATTATCTCCACTTTCAAGCCCTATATAAACGAGAGAAACGCCGAGTTCTCTAATTTGTTTTAATTCTTCTTCTGTTTTTAAAAGTATAGATCTAGGACTAGCATATAGAGAAATTCTTTTAACTTCTGGAAATTTTAAATTTATATATTTTAAAATTTTAACAAGACTTTCAGTTTTCATAATAAGAGCGTCTCCATCAGCTAAAAAGATTTTATCAATATAACTAATTTGTTTTCTAAAAAAATCAATTTCAGCTTTTATTTGATCAAAAGGTTTAATTATAAATTGTTTACCTTTGTACATGTTACAAAAAGTACATTTATTATGGGAACATCCTAAAGTAATTTGGATTATTAAACTATAAGCTTCACTAGGTGGTCTATAAAGTGGATAATTATACACGTCATCAATCATTTTAAATCTCCTTTTAAATTTATTTTATTTTAAAGATATCATAACATTTTTTTTTAAAAATTTAAAGAAAATAAAATAAAGTGTTATACTATAAAAAAAACAAAATAAGGAAGGTGTAAAATGTTTAGTACTAATTATAAAGTGAGAATAGATGATATAAATTATGGCGGTCATATGGGAAATGAAAGAGCTTTGGTAATATTTCAACAAACAAGAATGGAATGGCTAAATTATTTAGAGCTAGATGAAATTAATATTGGAGAAGGAAAAGGAACTATTCAATTAGAATCTCATGTTTACTATTTAAAAGAAGTAATTTTAGGAGAAGAGTTATTATGTTTTATTAAAGAAGTAAAATTAGGTAAAATTGATTTTGAAATATTTTACGAAATAAAAGATAAAAAAGAAGAAATAGTATTAAAAGGTTCTACTAAAATGATGGCATTTGATTATGAAAGAAAAAGAGTGAGTAGAATTCCTAAAAGTTTTAAAGAAAAAATCAACAAAAACTAGAAAGTAGTCGTCTAAAATCTTGGATTTTAAAATCATATAAATTAAATATATTTTAGGAGGCATAAAATTGGAGAATAAAGAAGCAATACTACTGTTAAGAAATGAAATAGGTAAAAAAGTTATAGGACAGAAAGGTATGATAGATAAAGTTTTAATTGGAATTTTAACAGAAAGTCATATTTTACTAGAGGGGTTACCAGGCCTAGCTAAGTCTTTGACGGTAAATACTATTTCTAAGACTTTAGGCTTGAAATTTTCAAGAATACAATTTACACCAGACTTATTGCCTAGTGATATTATTGGAACAGAAATCTACAATGAAAAGACAGGAGAATTTTATACTAAAAAAGGCCCATTGTTTGCTAATATAATTTTAGCTGATGAAATAAATAGAGCTCCTGCTAAGGTTCAAGCTGCTCTTTTAGAAGCGATGCAAGAAAAACAAGTAACAATTTCAAATGAAACTTTTAAATTAGAAAAACCTTTTGTTGTTTTAGCTACACAAAATCCAATAGAACAGGACGGGACATATCCTTTACCAGAAGCTCAACAAGATAGATTTTTAATGAAGGTTAAGGTGGAATATCCATCTAAAAATGAAGAGATGGCATTTTTAAATTTGATAACAGAAGATAAAGATTTTGATAATATAGAATTAAAAGAAATATTAACAAAAGAAAAATTAAAAGACTTGAAAGAACAAGTGAAAAAAATTCATATTGATGAAAAGTTAAAAGAATATATTTTAAATCTTGTTTTTAAAACAAGAGAAAAATCAGAATATATTTTATGTGGAGCATCTCCTAGAGCAAGTATAGCTCTTGTAAAGGCTGCTAAGGCTAATGCTTTTTTAGAAGGAAGAGATTTTGTAATGCCAGGAGATATTAAAAAAGTTATATATGATGTACTTCGTCATAGAATATTATTATCTTATGAAGCAGAAGCTGATGAGAAAACAGTTGAAGAAATAATTATGGGAATAATAGAATCAGTTGATCTTCCATAGAAAATTTAAGAACTAAAAATATTAGTTTAAAAGGAGGGGAAGATGACTAGAAAAGAACTTTTAAAAAAAATAAAAAAAATAGATGTAAAAACATCTGCTTTAGCAGAAGATTTATTTATAGGGAAATATCATTCTTGTTTTAAAGGTAACGGGATGGAATTTTCAGATATAAGAAAATATGAACTAGGGGATGATATAAAAAGAATAGATTGGAAAACAAGTGCAAGGCAAAGAAAAACTTATGTTAAGGAATATCAAGAAGAAAGAGAGCTTTCTATGTATTTATTAATAGATATATCTTTTTCAAATAGTTTCACTTCTAAGAAAGATTTGATAACGCAACTTATAGCAACTTTAGTTTTTAGTGCAGATAAAAATAATGATAGATTTGGAGCTATATTTTTTAGTGATAAAATTGAAAAAGTTATAAAGCTAGGAAAAGGGAAAAATCATGCTTTATCAATAATAGAGGAAATATTGAAAATAGAACCTAGTAGTAAGGGAACAAATATAATACAAGTTTTAAATTATTTTAATAAAATCCAAAAAAGAAGAGGAATAGTTTTTTTGATTTCTGATTTTTTAGATGATGATTATGAGAAAGTGATGAGAATAACTTCAAAAAAACATGATTTAATTTCAGTAAGGGTTTTAGATGAAAAATTAAAATTACTTCCTAAGGGAGTAGTATTTAATTTGAAAGATTCAGAAACAGATGAAATAATTACAGTAGGAAACTTTAAAAAAGATATTTTTCTTGAAGATAAGAAGATAAGAAATGTTTTAGATATTTATACAAACGAAGATTACATAAAGGCTTTAGTCAAATTTTTTAAAAAAAGAAATGGTAGGGGTAGACTATGATAAGTAGAAAGAAAAATATATTTATAATTTTTATATTTATTTTTAGTTTAGCTTTTTCAAAGGAAATATATGTAGGAGATAAAATAAGTTTAAATATAAAAAATAGTAATATAAATGAAATAAAAGAAGCGTTTAAAGATTATCATGTAGATAAAATAGAAAAAGATAAAGAAGGATATAATATATTTTTTAGAACATTTAAAGTAGGAGATAATATTATAAATATTGGAAATAATAAAATAATTTTAAAAATTAAAAGTTCATTAGGTAAGGAAGATAAAAATATTTATATGGATTTATCTGATAAAAGTAATAAAGAAGTAAAAAATCTTAAATTTCCAATTTTCACACTATTGAGTGGAATTATAGGGATTTTTCTTTTTATTTTCTCAATTTTAAAAATTATAAAGAGAAAAAAAATAATAAGAGAAATATCCTATGAAGAAATTTTTCAAAGAAAAATAAATAAACTAAGTTTAGATAAATTTCATTTTGAAATAAGCATAGCTTTGAGAGAATACATAGATAGTAAATATAATAGTAATTTTTTAGCAGGAAATTATAAAAAAATAGGAAATATAACAGAAGATGATATTTATTTTATAAAATCTTTAGACTATTATAAATTTTCAAAAAATAAATTAAAAGAAGTGACTTATTATAAACAAAAAGCTTTAGAAATATTTAATAAAATAAAAGAGAAAGGAGAGATGAAAAATGTTTAAATTTCAGAATCCTTATTTTTTTATTTTAATTCTTGTTATTATTTATTTGTTTTTTAAAAAGCGAAAAAAAATAGGAATAACAATACCCAGTGTAAAAAAAGTTAAAAAATATTCTTTATTTAATAAAAAATATTTAATTGGAAAGTATCTGATATTTATTTCAATGATTTTAATGATAGCAGCTTTAGCCAGGCCGCAAATAGTATCAAAAGAAACTAAAATAAAAAAAGATGGTGTTGACATAGTTATTTCTTTAGATTTATCTTTATCCATGCTTCAAGAAGATTTTAAACCAAATAGATTAGAAAAATCTAAAGAAATGTTAAAAAAATTTATACAAAAAAGACCGAATGATAGATTAGGGTTAGTTATTTTTGGTGGGGACGCCTATACCAAAATACCACTAACATTTGATAATCAAATGGTTAAAGAAACAGTTGATAAAATAACTATAGATGATATAACGAGTAATAAAAGGACAGCTATCGGAATGGGATTAGGAGTATCTTTAAATAGACTGAAGGATTCTAAGGCAAAATCCAAAGTTATTATTCTTATGACAGATGGAGAGAATAATGCGGGGAGTATTAGTCCTAAAGAAGCAACAAAACTTGCAAAGAAAATGGGGATAAAAATATATACAATAGGTATAGGTGCAAAAGAAATACAGGTTTCAACACTTTTAGGAAAAAGAACTTTAAGAAATACTCAATTAGATGAGAATTTACTTAAAAACATAGCTCAAGAAACTAATGGTAAATACTTTAGAGCAAGTGATGCTGATGAATTTAATAAAATTTTTAATGAAATAAATAAATTAGAAAAAAGTAAAATAGAAGCAAGAGAATTTTATTCAAAAGAGGAATATTATATTCCACTATTAAAAGGAGCATTAATTTTACTTGCTTTAGGGATATTATTTGAATTTTTGCTATTTATAAGATTACCTTAATTAAGGAGGAATAATGAAATTTGGAAATTTGGAAAATATATATTATTTTATTTTTCCTATTTTAATTTTATTTTTGATGATATTAGGAATGAAAAAAAGGAATAGTGTATTAAAAATATTAAGAATAGAAAGAGATAGAAAAATTTATTTTATAAAAATTATAAATATAATTTTTGGAAGTATTTTAATTTGTGTTGCATTATTATCTCCTCAAAAATTATTAAAAGAAAAAGAAATAGAAGTAGAAGGGAACAATATATATATATTGGTAGATACATCACGTTCTATGTTAGTGGAAGATGTATACCCTAATAGGATAGAACTAGGGAAAAGAGTTATTAAAAAAATATTAAGAGGGATAAAGGGAGATAAAATAGGAATTATTCCTTTTTCAGATAGTGCTTATATTCAAATGCCATTAACAGAAGATTATTCAATAGGAGAAAATTATGTAAATGCAATAGATACAAATTTGATTTCTGGTGGAGGAACAAAGATAATAGATGCTTTGAAAATTGCAAATAATTCTTTTAAAGAGATAAATACGGAAAAAAAAATAGTCTTGATAGTTTCAGATGGTGGAGAAGAAGAAAAAGATGTAGCTGATTTTGTTAAAACTAATAATATAATTGTATATTCAATAGGAATAGGGACTGCTAAAGGAGAAGTTATACCAGATTATAAGAATGGCAAAAGAAATGGTTTTATTAAAAATAAAAAAGGAGCAATTGTTGTAAGTAAATTAAACACTTCTTTTTTGAAAAAATTGTCTAATTTAAGTAAAGGAAAATATTATGAAGTTAATAATTTGAATGATAATAGTAAGGAATTTGTTTCAGATATTAAAAATATTGATAAAGATAAACTGAGCAATGAAAAAATAAGCATTTATCAAAAATATTATCAATATTTTACATTAATTGGAATAATTTTTATATTATTTGGATATTTTTTTAATAGGAGATTAAGTTATGAAGAATAAAAATATGTATTCGTTAATTTCTGGGATAATTTTAATTTTAAGTTGTGGATATTTTTTTGATAATGTAAAAACATATTATTTTATAAATAAAGGAAATAAATATTATTATACAAAAGAATATAAAAAAGCGAAAAAATATTATGAGAAGGCTTTTTTTATAAAAAAAAGTGAAGTAATAAAAAATAATTTAATAATAAATGATTATGAAGCAAAAAATTATTTAGAAGTTTTAAAAAGAAAAGGGAATAAAAATTTTTTAAATGGAAATTCTTTTGTTAAATTATCTCAAAATAGAAATAATAAAGAAAAATTGAAAGAAGCTTTAGAATCTTATAAA
The DNA here is from genome assembly GCA_030673965.1 of Fusobacterium sp. JB019. NCBI lineage: Bacteria > Fusobacteriati > Fusobacteriota > Fusobacteriia > Fusobacteriales > Fusobacteriaceae > Fusobacterium > Fusobacterium sp. JB019. The sequence continues at coordinate 13,018 of JAUTCN010000010.1, forward strand.
AAAGAAATGATAAAAAATTCTGATATGAATATAAAGAAAAATTATGAAATTATTTTGAAGGAAGTCAATAAAAATAAACAAAAAAAAGATCAACAAAAAGAGCAAAAGAATCAAGAACAAAAAAATCAAAATCAAGAGAATAAGGATAGAAAAAATAAACAAAATCAGAGTCAAAAAAATGAGCAGAAAAATGAAAAAAAACAAGATTCGGAAAACAATAAAAATGAGCAGAAAAATCAAAGACAGCAAAAGCTAGATAAAAAAGATGACTCAAATAATAATAAACAAAAGAAGATTAATCAAAGTCAAAATAACAAAGATGAAAATAGGGAAAAAGAAGAAATTAATATGGTTTTAAAAAGATTAGAAGGAAGTGAAAAACAAGCTTTTAAAAATAATGAAAGATTAATAAATTTAACAAATAATAGAGAAGAAAATAGATGGTAAAATTAAGTAGGAGATGAATTATGATTTTAAAAATAATAATGTTTTTATTAATAAGTACTTTAAGTTTTTCAGAAATATTATTGACAACAGATAATGATAGTCCAGGTTTAAATAATCCTATAAAAGTTATAGTGGAATTTAAAAATATGAAAAGAGAAAATTATTATTTAGATGGAATAAATAATTTTGAAGTTTTGTATAGGAGTAGTAGAAGTTCAACTTCTTGGATTAATGGTAAAAAGACATCAATAAAATCAGATATATATACAGTGATGCCTTCTAAATTAGGTAAATTTGATTTAAGTGTTTGGGTAAAAGGGCAATTAAAATCTAATAGATTAAGGATAGAAGTAAAAAAAGATTCTATAAATAATTCCAATAATAATTTAATAAGTAAGAAGGTATCTTTAAATATAAAAAAACTGAATAAGAATTATTATTTTGGAGAAAAAATACCTTATTTTGAGAAACTTAATATAAGAACTTCATTAAGAAGTTATGGGTATATAGTTCAACCTAGTTTTGAGGGATTTACGGTAAAAGATATAACAAAAAGAGATAACAATGGATATCCTTTAACTAAAAGAGTTGTAGAAAATGGGAAAGAAAAAGTAGAAATAAAATTAATAGAAAATATTTTAGAGGCAAATTCAACAGGAAAAAAAACAATAAAAGAGGGGAAAATAAAAGTTGAAGAATCAACAGATGATTTTTTTGGAATAGAACCTTCTAAGGCTATGTTTTTTGGTGGTAAAAAGATTAATGTCAATATTTTACCACTTCCAGAAAAAGGGAAACCTAAAAATTTTCAAATGGTTATTGGTGAACTAGAAGGAAAATATAAATGGAACAAAATTGATAAAGTTAAGTTAGGAGAAAGCTTTTCTTTAAAAATAAATTTTTCAGGAAATGTTAACTTAAATTATTTAGAAAAAATAATTAATGAACAAAATAATAATTTTAATATTTATACAAGTGTTTCAAATGAAAGTGAGAAAATAATAAAAAATAAATATTATGCAACAAAAGATTTTGAAATTGCATTTATTCCTAAAAAAACAGGAAAATTAAAAATATCTGAAATTAGAATTCCATATTTTGATACGAAAGAAAAGAAGTACAAGGTTTTTAAAATTCCATCTAAAGAGATAGTGGTAACAGGTACTTATAATGACAAAGATTATGAAAAAAATATGATGTCTTTAAAAGAAAATAATTCTTTAATAAATCATAAAGATTCTAATTTTGATAAAGAAATGAAAAAAGAAATTATAATTTCAAGTGTTTTAGAAAAAACTAAAAAGACTAAAGGTACTAAAAAAGATTTATTTTTAATTATACTTTTTTTCATAGCTTTAGGAGAAGGAGGATATATATTAAAATTATCAATGGATAAGAAAACTAATAAAAAAGAATATAAAGATTTATATAGAAAAATATTAAAAACAAATAACAATAAAGATTTTTATGAACAATATTGTTTATATATGAAAATCAGATATAATTTTAGTCCTAAAGCTCAATTTGAAGATATTTTAATAAAAAATGGTGGAAATGAAAATTTGATTAATTTAAATAGAAAAATAGATAAAAATATGTTTGAAAATATTGAAATAGATAAAAAAGAAGCTGTATCTATTTTGAAAAAAAATAAATAAGGAGGATTTTATGGAAATAACAGGAAAAGTTTTAGAGTTTATGAAAAAGAAAAAATTTCAAGGAATTATTTTAAGTAAAGTTGAAGTAAAATTTGGCTGAGTTGGATGTCAAGAAGAAATTCAAGGAGAATTTTTAAAAGAAGAAGAGTTAAAAAAATATTCAGGAGTAGAAAATTTGATAGTAGTTGAAAATAAAGGGATAAAAGTGTTTGTTCCTTTAAACATAAAATCAGTAGATAAACTAGTTGTTGATTCTCAATTTAGTTTTTTTGGTGTAATGAAATTAAAAATATTCATAAAATAATTGTAATTTTAAAAAAAATATGGTAGAATGCTTGAAATTTTATTAATTTAAAATTAAATATAAAAATAGGATAGAAACAAGGAGGAGCAAATGAGAAACTTAGAAAACTTATTAAAAAATGACAAAGAAGTTTACAATGCTATTGAAGCAGAAAGAAAGAGACAGAATGAAGGTATTGAGCTTATAGCTTCGGAGAACTTTGTTTCGGAATCCATTTTAGAAGCAGCAGGTTGTGTGATGACAAATAAGTATGCAGAGGGATATCCTGATAAAAGATATTATGGAGGGTGTGAATGTGTAGACATAGTAGAAAAATTAGCTATTGAAAGAGCTAAAAAATTATTTAATGTAAATTATGTGAATGTTCAACCACATTCAGGATCTCAAGCAAATGCAGCGGTATACATGGCACTATTAAATTTAGGTGATAGAATTTTAGGGATGAAGCTAGATCAAGGCGGACATTTAAGCCATGGAATGAAACTAAATTTTTCAGGAAAAAATTATGAAGTTTATTCTTATGGAGTAGATAAAAAGACTGAAACTATAGATTACGAAGAATTAGAAAGAATAGCTTTAGAAGTAAAACCTAAATTAATAGTTGCAGGAGCTAGTGCATATTCAAGAACTATAGATTTCAAGAAATTTAGAGAAGTGGCAGATAAAGTGGGAGCTTATTTAATGGTTGACATAGCTCATATTGCGGGACTTATAGCTACAGGAGAACATCCAACACCTATGCCTTATGCACATGTTGTTACAACAACAACTCATAAGACGTTGAGAGGAACTCGTGGAGGTCTTGTAATGACCAACGATGAAGAGATAGCTAAAAAAATAAATAAAGCTGTTTTTCCAGGGCTTCAAGGTGGGCCATTAATGCATATCATAGCAGCTAAAGCTGTTGCGTTTGGTGAAGCATTAAAACCAGAATTTAAAGAATATCAAACTCAAGTAGTAAAAAATGCAAAAATATTAGCAAAAGTTTTAAATGATGGTGGATTAAGAGTTGTAAGTGGAGGAACAGATAATCATCTTGTACTTATAGACGTTAAATGTGAAAAAGGACTTACAGGAAAGATTGTAGAAAAAGCATTAGGAATAGCAGGAATAACAGTTAATAAAAATGGAATTCCTTTTGATACAGAGAAACCAATGGTGACAAGTGGTATTAGAATAGGATCTCCAGCAATGACTTCTAGAGGAATGAAAGAAAAAGAAATGGAAAGAATAGCTAACTTTATAATAGATGTAGTGAATAATATAAATGATGAAGTTAGATTAAAAGAAATTAGAGAAGAAGTTAGAGAACTTTGTTTAAAATTTCCTCTATATGAATAAAAGTGATAAATAAAAATAGTTTTAGACTACAGACAATTGATTTTGTCTGTAGTTTTTTTATACAAAAAAGCAGAAGATATCATAAATTTAAAAAATTAAATTGGTATAATTTTATAGAAATATTTATAAAAAACTTTTTGGAGTATAAAAAATTTTATGGAGTTGAAAAGATAGAATAATTTATATAAAATATGTAAGTGAAAAAATAAAAAAAAGTTGACTTACGGGTCATTCTGTTGTATACTACCTTGAATAAAAAATGACTGAATGGTCAATTATGTTTTGAGGAGATTTTATGAAAAGAGAGATAAGAAAAAAGGAAATTATGGCAGCAGCTAGAAAAATAATAATTGAAAGAGGTTATAAAAAGACTAGTGTTCAAGAAATAACAAATGAAGTGGGGATAGCTAAAGGAAGTTTTTATACTTATTTTAAATCAAAAAGTGAATTAGTTATAGCTTTAGTATTAGATAAAATATCAAATATTAAAGAAAAAAATCAGTTGATTTTAAAAAATGAAATTTCATTAACTAATGCCTTTGAAAAATATTCTTACAATGTTACTAGAGTACCCATAGAAGATCCTGAATTTTTTATTATAATGATGAAATTATTTGAATGTAGAGAAGATTTAGAAAAAGAAGTTAGAGAAGAATTATTTTCTTTGCGTTTGAGACGAGGAAACTTTGTAAGATTAATTTTAAATAAATATAAAGAGCAAATAGATATAACTAAAGAAGAAGAAATAGAAAGATATGTAGGGATGATAAGTGGTTTAGTGGATACTTATTATGAAAATGTTGTTGTTCCAGCAGTTAGTAAGAGTGTAATTGTAAGTGTGGAAGAAACCGAAAAGTTAGTAAATAAAATAGATATAGATTATGAAGTTAACTTTATGAAAAAATGTATATTAAAATTAATATTAAAATAAAGGAGGGATTATGAAAAAATTAATGGGGATACTATTATTATTTAGCTCAACTATTTTTGCAAGAGAAATTGATTTACAAGAAGCTATCGATTTAGCTTTAAATAATAGCAAAACCTTAGAAAAAGCTTCAAGAAATACAAAAATAGGTGAATTGAATTTAGGAAGAGCTTTTAAGTTAGCATTACCGACAGTAGCTTATCAAGGAAATTATACTCAAGCTGAACATACAACAAGAGAAATGTATTTTGGTGGTGATACAGCTATAAATAATTCAGGTGTAAATAAATACGATTCTAAAGATGGCTATACAAGCAAAGTTGTTGTAACTTGTCCTATTTTCCAAGGGGGAGCTATATTAGGAGGAATAAAAGGTGCAAAAGCTCAATCAAATATTTTAGATTATAATTATTTAAAGGAAAAAGCTAATACTAGAGTAAATGTTATTGAAATTTATTCAAATATTTTAACAAAAGAAAAGAATTTAAAAGCTTTAGAGACTTCAAAATTACAACTTTCTTCAAAGTATAAAGAACAAGAAGAAAAATTAAAAATGGAACTAATAATTAAAGCAGATTTATTAAAAACTCAATATGCTCTTTTAAACGTTGAATCTGAGATAGTTAAAATAAAAAATGAAATAAATATTGGAAAGAAAAGATTAAAAATTGAAACAGGGATTAATTTTTTAGAAGAAATTGAGTTAGAAAAAATAAATATTCCAATAGAATTAAGTAAAAGTATGAATTTAAAGGAAGATATGGAAATCGCTAAAAATTCTAGTTTAAATGCGTTGATTTCAAAAAATAGTTTAGAATATAAGAAGGCTGAAAAAATGGTAGCTTTTAGTGATAATTTACCTAAAGTTAATGTTTTTGCTGAATATGGTGGTATTGAGAAAAAACATTTTTCAGATACGATGAATAATGAAGAATGGCGTGGTGGAGTACAAGTTAATTGGGAGTTCTTTAGTTTTGGTAGTGGAATAGATAAATATAGAGTAGCTAAAGAAAATTATAAAATTGAAGAATTAAACGATAGTATTGTTCAAGATAATATAGAAATAGATATAACTACGGCATATAGTGAAGTTATAAGACTTGAAAAGTTAAGAAAAGCAAATAAAAGTTCTTTAAGAGCTTCTAGAGAGAATTTTAATATAGATAAAGAAAGATATAGTGCTGGCTTAATATCAACTCAGGATTTTTTAGATTCAGAAGTACAATACAGAGAAGCAAAAATAAATTATAATAAAGCTGAAAGCGATTATCTAATTGCCTTTGAGAAGTATAGAACGTTACTTATATAGGAGGATAGAAAATGAAAAAAATAATATTAAGTTTATCTCTAATTTTAACATTTTTATTTGTAGGGTGTGGAGATAAAAAGAGTGAAAATAAACCAAAAGAGCAAATTAAATATGTTAAAACAGAAGAGGTTAAAGAAAGAGAAATAAGCAAAATATTTAAAAGTGATGCTGTTTTAGAAGCACACAAAATAGTAGATCATAAAATAGAAAAAGGTGGAACAGTAGTAGAAATATTAAAAAAGAATGGGGAAAAAGTAAAAAAAGGCGAAATTATAATGAAATTAAAAGATACTTCAACAGAGGAGGAATATTATTCTACAAAATCTTTATACAAAGTAGCAGAAAATAATTATAATAAATTTAAAAGATTATATAATAAAAAACTAATTTCTTATTTAGAATATGTAAATTATGAAAATAATTATGTGACAGCTAAAGCAAATTATGAAAAAGCTAAAGATAATTATGAAGATTTATTTAAAAAAGCAGAAATAAATGGAATAGTTGGGAACTTGTTTAGTAAAATTGGAGATGAATTAGATTCAAATTCTGTATTATTTACAATTGTAGATGATAGTATAATAGAAGCATATGTTGGATTCCCAGCGGAGTGGTTAAACCAAATAAAAGTAAATGGATCTGTTAACATAAATATTCCTTCTATAAATAAAAAATATAATGGAAATATAGTAGAAATTAATCCCATAGCAGATAAAACAACAAAAAAATATATGATAAAGGTAGCCATGAATAATGAAGATAATTTAATAAAAGATGGTATGTATTCTTATATTACTGTTCCAGTGGGTAAAAACAAAACAATGACTGTATCTGATGAAAGTATTTTTATCAAAGATTTATTACATTATGTTTATATAGTTAGAGATGGAGTTGCTAGATTAGTAGAAGTTGAAATTGGATCTCAAAATACTCCATATACAGAAATTTCTTCAGATAAAATTAAATTAGGAGATAAAGTTGTAGTTAAAGGAATATTTGGTTTAGAAGATGGAATGAAAGTTAAAGAGAATAAATAATAAGGGAGTGAGTAAATGACATTAGCAGGATTATCAATAAAAAGACCAGTTGCCACTACAATGCTGATGATATCGATGATATTTGTAGGAATAGTATCTATGATGACAATGAAGTCAGAGTTATTACCTAATATGAATATACCTGTTGTAACTATTTCAACAACATGGACAGGATCAGTTCCAGAAGATGTAGAGACTCAAATTACAAAAGAAATAGAAGAAATATTGCCAAATGTAGAGGGAATAGATAAAATAAGTTCAACTTCTTCATTTGGACAATCAATAATAGTAGCAGAATTTGATTATGGAGTAGATGCAGATGATAAGGTAACAGAAATTCAAAGAGAAATTTCTAAAATATCAAATGAATTTCCAAGTGATGCAGATAATCCTTCAGTTGATAAGGTTGAAGCTGGAGCAGGAAATTTAACAATGGTTATGATGTTTTCATCAGATAATAAGAAAGAATTAGCAACATTTGTAGAGCAGTATGCAAAGCCTAGATTTGAGAGAATTAGTGGTGTGGGTGAAATTAACGTATTTGGAAATCCAGACAAACAAGTTCAAATTCAAATAGATACCGATAAATTAGCAAGTTTTAACATGTCACCAATGGAGTTATATAATCAACTTTCTTATTCTAGTTCTACAATACCTTTAGGAACTATAGAAACAGGAAAGAAGAATATAACTTTAAGATTTATGGGAGAATTAAATTATATTGATTCTATAAAAGATACAATTATAAAAAGTAATGGAAATACCTTGAGGTTAAAAGATGTAGCAGATGTTGTTTTAACTTCTGAAGATGATGCAAATAAAGGATTTTTAAATGGAAGAGAATCAGTAGCTGTAGTTGTAGAAAAATCAGCTGATGGAAGTTCAATAGATATTAATAATGGAGTATTAGAAGGTTTAAAAGAATTAAAGCCTATAATGCCTCCTAATTCAAATGTTGAGGTATTGATGAATACTTCAGACGATATAAATTCTTCTATTGCAGGAATATCTCAAAGTGCAATACAAGCTTTAATATTAGCAACAATAGTTTTATTAATATTTTTAAAAAATATAAGAGCAACATTTTTAATCACATTAGCTTTACCAACGTCAATTTTATTTACATTTGCATTTCTATCTTTGAGTGGAACAACAATTAATTTGATTTCGTTGATGGGACTTTCTTTAGGAGTAGGAATGTTAACTGATAACTCAGTTGTTGTTATAGATAATATATATCGTCATATGACAGAAATGAAATCTCCAGTAAAAGAAGCTGCTGATGATGGAACAACAGAAGTAACGATGTCAGTTATAGCTTCTTCTTTGACAACAATGGTTGTTTTTATACCGATATTATTTATACCAGGGATTGCAAGAGAAATTTTTAAAGATATGTCATTTTCTATAATATTTTCAAATTTATCAGCATTAATAGTATCGTTAACACTTATGCCAATGGTTGCAAGTAAGTTTTTGAAATCTGATGTTAACATAACAAGTGAAGGAAAAGTTTTTGCAAAAATTAAAGAAAAATATTTGAAATTAATAACATACGCAGTTAATCATAGAATAAAAATTGTTTTAGTAACAATAGCAACTTTTGTTATAGTTTTAGCATTAGGAGGACCTAAGTTGAAAGTTCAATTTATGCCAAAACAAGATAAAGGAAGATATTCTATAGTAGCAGAATTAGGAAGTGGTATAGATATAGAAAAAGCAATAGAAGTAGGAAGAGAAATAGAATATATTGTAAAAAAAGAAGAAAATACTAAAATTTATAATACTTTACTTTCGGGCAACACTGTTGCAGTTAATGTTGATATTGGGAAAAAGAGCACAAGAAAAACATCAGTTTTCGATATAATGAATAAGGTGAGACCTGAAGTGGAAAGAATACCTGGTGTAAGACTAACTTTATCTGAAAATTTTGCAATGAGACCTCCTGAAAAAGATGTTCAATTTCAATTAGTAGGAACAGACTATAAAGCTATAAAATCATTTGGGAAACAAATATCAGATGAATTAAAAAAATTTCCAGGAGCGGTGGATATTGGTACAAACTTTGATGCAGGTGGACCAGAAGCGAGAATAGTTTTAAAAAGAGATAAAATAAAAGCTTATGGTATTAACCCATCAACTGTTGGTCAAACTATTTCTTATGCATTTTTAGGAGGAAATAGAGGAGATACAGTTACAGTTAAAACTGGAATTGAAGAATTAGATGTATTATTAAGATTACCGAAAGAACAAAGAAGAGATATAAATACTTTAAGAAATTTAAATATTAAAATAGCTGATAATAAGTTTGTAAAAGTTTCAGATGTTGCGGATATTGTTATGGCAGAGGGAACTTCAGAAATAAATAAAACAGATAGAATTTATAGTGTATCCATTTCAGCTAATGATGGTGGAGTAGGAGTAGGAGCAATACAACAACAGTTAATTAAAGAATTTAAAGAATTAAATCCTCCAAAATCTATAAGTTATAGATGGGGAGGAAATGCAGAAAATTTAAAAGATTCATCAAGTCAATTAGGTAAATCTTTAGCAATAGCAGTATTTTTAATTTATGCTTTATTAGCAGCTCAATTTGAAAATTTTGTATTACCATTTGTTATATTAGGATCAGTACCATTAGCTTTAATTGGAGTAGTAATAGGATTATTATTGACTGGTGAGTCAATAAGTGTTATGGTAATGGTTGGAATTATTATGCTAGCAGGGATAGTTGTTAATAATGCAATAGTTTTAATAGATTTTATAAAATTAACTAGAGAAAGAGGCTTAAAGAGAAGTGATGCTATAATAGAATCTTGTAAAACTAGACTTAGACCTATATTGATGACTACTATGACAACAGTATTAGGGATGTTACCTTTATCTTTAGGATTAGGAGAAGGAGCAGAAGTCTATAAAGGGATGGCTATAACAGTAATGTTTGGATTAGCTTTTTCTACATTATTAACATTAGTGGTTATTCCAATAACTTTAACATTAGTAGAAGATGCTACAGATTTTGTGTTGAAATATATTGTTAAATTATTTAGATTCATATCAAATGAAATTACAAAATTAATAACATCTAAAAATCCTAGATATAAAAAATAAGTTATAAAGAGGGGTGGAGTATGTCAAAAAATAAAAACTTATGTGACGGAAACAAGGAAAAGATTTTTTGTAAAATGCAATCAGAAGAAAATAATACTTATGCAGACTTATTTGATTTTAAAATGTTAATTGTTTATATTAATGGAGCTCAAAAAAGTAGACTAGAAAATTTTTTTGAAGATATTGGATTTTATTATTATGCTTGTACAAGTAAGGTTGAAACTGTTTGGAGTGAAAGATTAAAACATAAAAATACAAATGTTTGGCCAGGTTCAGATTGTATATTTATGTTAACAGTTCCAGGAAAACATTTAGATTTTATGCTTAAAATGCTTAAAACATTCAGAATGTCTCTTCCAGAAGGAATTGCAATGGGATTAGGAGTGATTCCAATGGATAGAGTGATTCCAAGAGTTTATGATGATGAAAGTATTCCAGTAGATGAAGAATTATTAAAGAGGTTAAAAGAAAAACATAGCAAATAATAAATTAATTTTAGAAATACACCTTAAAAAATTAAGGTGTATTTTTTAAATTTATGATATAATACTAGATAGTTAAATTAATGGAAGTTTTATCATTTTGGAAGGAAAGATTATGAATTTAAAAAATATTTTTGTTATAGGGTTATCTTATAATGAACTTGATATGGTTCAACGGGAAAGATTTGTTTTAAATAATCCAGAGCAAATAATAGAAAAATTAAAGAAAGAAAATAAAATAATTGGATATATTAAATTATTTACTTGCTTGAGAGTAGAATTTTATTTAGAGATTAAAAATATTGAAAGTATAGATGAAATTATAAAACAATGGGGATATGATGATAAAATTTATATTTATAAAGGAATTGAAGCTGTAGAATATATTTTTAAAATTTCATGTGGGTATTATTCAGTTATTAAAGGTGAAGATCAAATTTTATCTCAGATAAAAAAATCATATTTAAGTTTTTTAGAAAATAAAAAGACAAGTAAAATATTAAATGTTATCTTTAATAAAGCAATTGAAATTGGCAAAAGATTTAGAACAAAAACTAAAATTTCTCATAATGCTCTTTCTTTAGAAGCTTTAGCTTATAAAGTTATAAAAAAATATGTGAAAAATATTGAAAATAAAAATATTCTTATTCTAGGAATTGGTGATTTAGCTAAATCAATTCTTTATGTTTTGGTAAAACAAAACATAAAAGATATAACTATAACCAATAGAACTAAACATAAAGCTTTAGAAATGAAAGAAACTTTTAATGTTAATGTTATAGATTTTGAAGATAAAGATAAAGAAGTGGCAAAGGCAGATATTATTATAAGTGTTACTTCAGCTCCTCATTTGGTTTTAAAGAAAAAAAATATTGAAAAATATTTACAAAAAAATAAAGAATATATATTCTTAGACTTAGCAGTTCCAAGAGATATAGAGGAATCTATAGAAGAAATAGAGGGGATAACTTTAATAAATATAGATTATGTTTGGAGTATTTATAATATTAATGTTAAAAAAAGAAATGAAATTTTAGAAAATTATGAATATTTAATAAAAAAACAAATTAATAATTTTAAAAAATGGTATGATTTTTATACTAAAGGAGAAAACAATGTTTACGAGAACTAGAAGATTAAGAAGAACTAAATTATTAAGGGAAATGGTTAAAAATGTAACAGTTGATTTAAATGAACTAATTTATCCTATTTTCATAGAAGAAGGAGAAAATATAAAAGAAGAAATCAAATCTATGCCAGGGCAATATAGATTTTCTTTAGATAAATTATATGAGGAATTAAAAGAATTAAAAGAGTTAGGAATAAAATCTTTACTTATTTTTGGAATTCCAAAAAATAAAGATGAAAAGGGAAGTCAAGCATATTACGAAAAAGGTATAGTTCAAGAAGGGGTTAGATTAATAAAAGATAAATTTCCTGAATTTTTAGTTATAACTGATGTATGTATGTGTGAGTACACAAGTCATGGACATTGTGGAATATTAAATAATGAGAATGTAGATAATGATGAGACTTTAGAATATATATCAAAAATAGCTTTGTCACATGCTAAAGCAGGAGCAGATATAGTAGCACCTTCTGATATGATGGATGGTAGGGTGCTTGCTATTAGAGAAGAGCTAGATAAAAATGGATTTAAAGAACTTCCAATTATGTCATATAGTGTTAAATATGCTTCTAGTTTTTATGGTCCTTTTAGGGATGCAGCAGATTCAGCTCCTAGTTTTGGAGATAGAAAAACTTATCAAATGGATTTTAGAAATTCTAAAGATTTTTATAGGGAAGTTGAAGCTGATATTAAAGAAGGAGCTGATTTTATAATGGTTAAACCAGCTTTAGTTTATTTAGATGTAATAAAATCTATCTCTAATATTAATTTGCCAATTGTAGCGTATAATGTAAGTGCAGAGTATTCAATGATAAAAGCAGCATCTTCTAATGGATGGATAGATGAAAAAGGAATAGTAATGGAGACGATGTATTCTATAAAAAGATCTGGAGCAGATATAATAATTACTTATCATGCAAAAGATATTGCTACATGGATAAAAAATAAAGAGATTTCACTTTAAAATTTAAGGGGGAAAAATGAATAATAATAATTCAATTGAAATATTTAAAAAAGCTGAAAAATATATACCAGGTGGTGTAAACAGTCCTGTAAGGGCTTTTCAATCTGTAAAAAGGGAAGCACCTATTTTTATAAAAAAAGCTTTAGGATCAAAAATATGGGATGAAGATGATAATGAATATGTTGATTTCATATGTTCCTGGGGACCTATCATATTGGGGCATAATTTTAAAAATGTAATAAATGGAGTTAGAGAAGCTATAGAACTAGGAAGTTCTTATGGTTTACCAACAAAATTAGAAGTGAAACTTGCACAATTAATAGTAAAATGTTGTCCTTCTATGGATAAAGTTAGATTAACGACTTCTGGAACAGAAGCTACTATGTCAGCTGTTAGATTGGCTAGAGCTTATACAAATAGAAATAAAATTTTGAAATTTCAAGGATGTTATCATGGACATTCAGATTCTTTATTAGTTAAATCTGGTTCAGGACTTTTAACAGAAGGATATCAAGATAGTAATGGAATTACACAAGGAGTTTTAAAAGATACTTTGACTATTCCTTTTGGAGATATTGAAAATTTAAGAAAAATATTAGAAACAAAAGAAATAGCGTGTTTAATTATGGAAGTAATTCCAGCTAATATGGGAGTAATAAAAACAAAAGTAAAATTTTTAAAAGAAATTAGAAAAATTTGTAATGAGACAAAAACAGTTTTAATTTTTGATGAAGTTATTACAGGATTTAGAATTTCTCTAGGAGGAGCACAAGAATATTTTGAAGTAACTCCAGATATAACAACTATAGGAAAAATAATTGGTGGAGGTTACCCTGTGGGAGCTTTTGGAGGAAAAGAAGAGATAATGAATTTAGTTGCACCAGTGGGAAGAGTTTATCATGCTGGGACATTATCAGGGAATCCTATATCTGTTAGAGCTGGTTTTGAGACAATAAATTATTTGTATAAAAATAAAGATACTATTTATAAAAAATTAGAAGATAAAACTAAGTATATAACATCTGAATTAAAAAAATTAATAGACAAGTATAAAATTTCAGCTTGTGTAAATAGTATAGGTTCGTTATTTACAATTTTCTTTACAGAAAATAAAAAAGTAGAAAATTTAAATGATGCATTAACTTCAAATATAGATATTTATGCAAAGTATTTTAATGTTATGCTAGATGAAGGAATAGTAATTCCACCTTCACAATTTGAAGCTAATTTTATTTCATTAGCTCATGATAATGAGGATGTTTATAGGTATTTAAAAGCAGCTGAACAAGCATTTAAGATTATTTCAGAAAGTAAATAGAGAAGATGGTAAAGAATTAATTCTTTACCATTTTTAATATAAGTGTGTTAGTACAATTTCAATTGTAATAGTTTACAGCAAAAATTTCTCATGCTATACTTCTTTAAAAGAGGCAAGTGTAATATAAAATACATATTAGGGGGGATTTTATGAAAAGAAAATATATAAGTTTATGGGTACTAATATTCACAATGGTGACAATATTAGTAGGTTGTGGGCCAAAAAAAGAAAAAGATACTTTAGTTATGGGATTTGTTCCTCTTATTGATGGAGATAAGTTGGTTGATTCAGTAAAGCCACTTTCAGAAATATTAACAAAAGCAATTGGTAAAAAAGTAGAAGTATTTACAGCGACAAATTATGTAGGAGTAGTTGAAGCAATGGGATCATCGAAAGTAGATTTTGGAATTATTCCACCTTTTGCTTATATTCTTGCAAATAAAGAAAGCGGAGCTCAAGTTATACTTAAAGCTTTAAATAAGCATAATAAGTCATTTTATCGTTCTGAATTTGTAGTTAGAAAAGAAAGTAAAATAAATTCTTTAGAAGATTTAAAAGGGAAAATAGTGGCCTTTGTAGATCCTTCATCGTCTTCAGGGTATTTATATCCTGGTGCTTATTTAAAGAAAAATGGGATAGATATTGAAAAAGATATTCAGATTGTTTATAGTGGTGGGCATGACAAATCTATTCAACTTCTTTTAAATGGGGATGTAGATTTAATAGCAATATTTGAAGGAGCGAGAAAGAAGTATCAAAAAGAGTTTACTAATGTATTGGAAGATACAAAAATTTTTGGATATTCTGAAAATATTCCATATATAAGCGTTACTGTTCGTGGGGATATGGATGAAAAAACTAAAAAAGAAATAAAAGAAGGATTGTTGAAGGGATTGAATAGTAAAGAGGCAAAAGAAATAACATCTAAATTATTTAGTATTTATGGTTTTGAGGAAGCTACAGATTCAGATTTTGATAGTATAAGAACAACAGCAAAATTAATGAATATAAATCTTGAAAAATAGGAGAAAAATATGTTGAAAATTGAAAATTTAAAAGTTACCTATGATAAATTTGAGGCTATAGAAAATTTGAGCTTGAAAGTGGATGATGGAGAATTTGTTGCAATCATAGGATCTTCAGGTAGTGGAAAATCTTCACTAATAAAATCAATAAATTTATTAGTAAAACCTAAAGCAGGGCATATATTTATTGGAAAAGAAGATATAACTTTAGCAAATTCAAAAGAACTAAAAAAATTAAGAAGAGAAATAGGATTTATTTTTCAAGATTATAATTTAATAGATAGATTAAGTGTAATTGAAAATGTATTAATAGGAAGACTTGGATATAAGTCTTCCTTAGAGTCTTTATTAGGAATATTTAAAAAAGAAGAATATAAAAATGCTATGGATGCTTTAGAAAAAGTAGGATTAAAAGAGAAAGCTTTTGTTCGAGCTGATGAATTAAGCGGTGGACAAAAGCAAAGAGTATCCATAGCAAAAGTTTTTATACAAAATCCTAAATTAATTTTAGCAGATGAGCCAGTAGCTAGTCTAGATATAGCTACTTCTCAAAATATAATGAAATATTTTGAAAGGATTAACAAAAAATATAAAATTTCAATAATTATAAATTTACATGATGTTAACTTAGCTAAAAAATATGCTAAAAGGATAGTAGCTTTAAAGAATGGAAAAATTATATTTGATGGACATGGAGGTGAATTAACGAATGATGTCCTTAGAAAAATATATACATAAACAAAATAAAAATAAAATAAAGATTTGCATTTATTTTGTTTTTTTAACAGTAGCATTATTTTATTTTATAGGTTTTGATTTTTTTACTTTTTTTGAAGGTATTCCAGATATGATTTCTTTATTAAAAAGAATTTTAAAACCTAATATTTCATATAGTGATATTGTTTGGAAAGCTATTTTAGATACAATACAAATGAGTTTAGTAGGGTCTTTTTTAGGAGTTATATGTTCTATTCCTTGGATATTTTTAACAGCTTCAAATATATCATTTTCTAAGAAAATAGCATCAATATTAAATAGGATATTTGCTATATTAAGAACAATACCTAGTTTAATTTGGGCAGCTATTTTGGTAAGTGTTTTTAGTATTGGAAAATTTTCAGGTACAGTAGCTTTAATAATCATAGCTTTTTTGATATCTCAAAAATTATTAAGAGAAAGAGTAGAAGAAATAGGAGAAAATAAATTAAATTCTACGTTATCTATAGGAGCTTCAAAAATTCAATTAATGAAATATTCAGTTATGCCAGAAATAAAAAAACATATAATATCTGTTTTTTTTATAGTATTAGAAAGTAACATAAGAAGTGCTACAATATTAGGATTTGTAGGAGCTGGTGGGATAGGGCAAATAATGTGGAGAGATTTAAATCATTTGAGATTTGATAATTTAGCAACAATTATATTAATTTTATTTATAGTAATTTTAAGTATAGATTTTTTAAGTTTATTAATAAGAAGTGATAAAAAAATAATTAATTATAAAATAAAGACATATGGTGGTTTTAGAATTTATAAATTTTTAAAAAAAATATTAATTGTCTGTTTAATTTTAACAATAATAGTAATTTTAAAAAATTATTTTAATATTACTGTAGAAAGATTTATAAAAGGTCTTGTTCAAGGGAAATTAATTTTAATAAGGATGTGTCATTTAAATATTAAATATTTTCCTAAAATAATAAAAGGCATTTGGGATAGTTTTGTTATTGCTTTATTTTCTACTTTTTTTTCAGGGATATTAGGATTTATATTGAGCTTTTTAACAGCTTACAATAGTTCTCCTAATAAATTTATTTCAGTTATATTTAAAGGGTTAATAAATATAATGAGGACTATACCTCCAATGATAGTTGCAATTATATTTTTTAGAGGTGTTGGACCAGGAAAAGTTGCAGGAGCTTTAGCATTAACGGTTTATACTTCAGGAACTTTAACTAAAATGTATAGTGAAATAATTGAAAATGTAAATAAAAATATTGAAGATAGTATAAAATCAACAGGCGCTAAAAAGATAGCGGTTTATATTTCAGGTTTATTTAGGGAAACTTATCCATCTTTTATTGGGGTTCTATTATATAGGTTAGAATCTAATATAAGAAATTCTACAGTATTAGGAATAATTGGGGCGGGAGGAATAGGGACTCTATTAAATATGAATATTGTGTGGAGAAATTGGGAAAATGTAGGGTTAATTGTTTTAGCAATAGGAATAATGATAGGATCTATTGATGTGTTAAGTAGAAAAATAAGAATGTTTATAAAATAAAAATATACTTTTATCTTAAATAACTCAGATAAAAGTATATTTTAAAGTAAATATTTTTATTTTTTAATAATTTTCTTTTCTAACTTCAAAATAAGATTTAGGATGATCACAGACAGGACAAACGTCAGGAGCACTTTCTCCAATATGAAGATGACCACAATTACCACATTCCCAAACTACGGCAACTTTTTTAGTGAAAACAGAGTCATCCATAATATTTTTAAGAAGCTTTCTATATCTTTCTTCATGTTCTTTTTCTATTTTTCCAACTCCTTCTAGAAGTTTAGCAATATCTTCAAACCCTTCTTCTCTAGCAATATTAGCAAATTCATCATACATATCAGTCCATTCGTAATTTTCTCCATTAGCAGCATCTTTTAAATTCTCTATTGTAGAAGGAACAGAACCTTCGTGAAGAAGTTTAAACCAAAGTTTAGCATGCTCTTTTTCATTAGCAGCAGTTTTTTCAAAAATATTAGCAATTTGTACATAACCTTCTTTTTTTGCTTTAGAAGCATAATAAGAATATTTGTTTCTAGCTTGTGATTCTCCAGCAAAAGCGGTCATTAGATTTTGTTCAGTTTTACTTCCTTTTAAATTCATAAAAATCCTCCCTTAACTTTAAGTAAAATGTAATGATTTCAAATATGTTTTTATTGTACTATTCTTTTGTTTTAAAGTCAATAGTTAAAAATAAAATTAATATCTAATATTTATATAAATAAGACTTAATATAATAGATTGGATGACGATAATAATTCCCCATTTAAAAAATTCTTTGAAGCTGATTTCTATTCCTACTTTTTTAGAAACAGAAGTACCTACCATATTAGCGGCAGCCCCAACTATTGTCATATTTCCTCCTAGACAACATCCTAATGATAAAGCCCACCATAAAGATTCCGTATTTCCTGTATAATTAGGAAGAATTTCTAAAACTAATTTTCCAAAGGATAAGCTTAAAGGGATAGACCCAACAATTGGAGATAAGATTCCAGAAACTAAAACAAGAAGAGAAGAAGTTAACTTTAAATTTCCTTGAGTAAAAGTAACTACATAAGAACCAATAAATTCTATTATTCCTAGCTCTTCTAATCCTTGAATTAAAACAAATAAAGCTCCAAAGAAAAATAAAGTATCCCATTCTATTTTGCTAAATATCTCTTCTGGTTTTTTTTTAGAAATAAGTACAAGGATAGAAGAACCTAAAATAGAGATTATTGCAAGTCCTATTTGTGAAAAAGAATTGGTTAAAAACCCTAAAATAACTAAAATAAAGATTAGACTAGATTTGAATAATAAATTTTTATCTTTAATAATTCTGGAAGAATCAAGTTCCATTATACTAGCTTTTAATTCTCTAGAGACAATTAGTTTTTCTTTTAAAAATAAGCTGGCGGTAATTAAAAGAACAATAATATTAATAATAATAATGGGAGTTAAATTTATAATAAAATCATTAAAACCTCTGTTTGAAAGAGCTGCAATAATTAAATTAGGAGGATCTCCTATCATAGTAGCGGTACCTCCAATATTAGACATAAAAATTTGCATTAAGACAAAGGGTTTTGGATCTAATTGTAATTTTTGAGCTAAAAATATGGTAATAGGAACGATTAATAAAATAGTAGTAACGTTATCTAAAAGAGCTGAGAAAAAAGCAGTAACAAGTGATAATAAGATAAGGATTTTGATAGGATTTCCCTTTGATACTTGAGCTAATTTAATTGCAATCCATTGAAAAATACCAGTTTCTGACATAATTTCAACAATCATCATCATTCCCATCAATAAAATAAGAACTTCTAAATTATATCCAATTGTTTTTAAAGCAGTTTCCTCATTTAAAATATTAATAATAATCATTAAGGAAGCTCCAATAATAGTAACAAGTGATTTAGGGTATTTTTCTGTAATGATAAAATAAAAGGTTAATATAAATATTAAAAATCCGAGTATCATGTATAAATTTTCCATAGTAAGCCTCCTAAATGTAGTGTAAAAACAAAAAAACTCTATGAACCTTTTAAGGATGTTCATAGAGTTTTATATTAACTTCAAGCATTTAACAAGTTAGTTGAATGTTTGGAGAACTCTATCTCCAAGGTATTACTTATGTTAACATTATACTAAAAATTTATAAAATATTCAAATTATAAATTATTTGTTTCTATTATGGATAGCTTTTACAAATCCTACAAATAAAGGATGAGGATTATTAGGTCTAGTTTTAAATTCTGGATGGAATTGTCCAGCTATAAAGAAAGGGTGCTCTTTTTTAGGTAATTCAACAATTTCAGCTAAAATACCGCTTGGAGAAGTACCTGTTATTTTTAATCCAGATTTTTCAATTTCTTCCTTAAATATATTATTAAATTCATATCTATGTCTATGTCTTTCTGAAATTTCAGTTTGTCCATATAATTCTTTGGCAATACTATTATCTTTTAAAATACAAGGATATGCTCCAAGTCTCATAGTTCCACCCATATTTTCTATATTTTTTTGATTTTCTAATATATCGATAACTGGATAAGAAGTATTTGGATTAAATTCAGTTGAATCAGCATCTTTATAATTTAAAACATTTCTAGCATATTCGATAACAGCAAGTTGCATTCCAAGACAAATTCCTAAGAAAGGGATTTTGTTTATTCTAGCAAAATTAATAGCTTGTATTTTTCCTAAGATTCCTCTATCGCCGAATCCTCCAGGAACAAGAATACCGTCAAAATTTTCAAGAATTTTTGAGTCTAAATTTTCAGATTGAATATAACTAATATCAGCCTTAAGACCTTGAGCAAAAGCTGCGTGTTCAATTGATTCAGTAATACTAATATAAGCATCTTTTAATTCAACATATTTTCCAACTACAGCAACTTTAATTTTTTCTTTAGGATTTTTAATGTTATACACAACTTTTTCCCAATTGCTTAAATCAAAATCTTTTTCTTCTAAGTTTAATTTTTTACAAACAGTTTTAGCTAAACCTTCTTTTTCCATAACTAAAGGAACTTCATAAATAGTTTCAGCATCAGCAGCTTCAATAACAGCTTCCTTTTCAATATTGCAGAACATTGAAAGTTTTTCTTTGATACTATTATTTATAGGATGTTCAGTTCTACAAACAAGTATATCCGGTCTTATTCCTAGACTCATAAGAAGTTTCACAGAGTGTTGAGAAGGTTTTGATTTTAATTCTTTAGCAGCTTTTAAATATGGTAATAAAGTAACATGAATATAAATGGCATTGTTTTCTCCGATATCATATTTAAATTGTCTGATTGCTTCTAAAAAAGGTGTAGATTCAATATCTCCAACAGTACCTCCTATTTCAGTAATAACTATATCTGCTTCAACTTCTTTGGTAACAGCAATAATTTTTGATTTAATTTCATTTGTAATATGAGGAATAACTTGAACAGTTTTCCCAAGATACTTTCCTTCTCTTTCTTTATTAATAACAGATTGGTAAATTTTACCAGTGGTTATATTACTACTTTTAGAAAGGTTTCTATCGATAAATCTTTCGTAGTGACCTAAATCTAAATCTGTTTCAGCTCCATCTTCAGTTACAAAAACTTCTCCATGTTCATAAGGATTCATAGTTCCAGGATCGACATTTAAATAAGGATCAAATTTTTGCAAAACAACTTTATATCCTCTTTCTTTTAATAATCTTCCTAATGAAGCTGCAGTAATTCCTTTTCCAAGTGAAGACACAACTCCTCCAGTAACAAAAATAAATTTAGTTTCTTTGTTAACGCTTTCCATTTATTACCTCCAATAAAATTAACTTTTTTTATTTTACACAAAAAAATAAATCAGGTGAAAAAAAAAATACCTGATTTTTGTTTACGTTATTTAGTTTTGATGAGTAAAAATTTACTACGAGATATATTGTATCATAAAAAAAGAAAAAAGCAAATAAAAATTTGCTTTTTTCTTTTTTCATATTTATTTTTTATTTTTTTTATTTTTACCTTTAATTTTGTCTTTGAGTTTTCTTTTTTGAGTGATTACGATTCCGCCTATTTCTTCTAAAGTTTGTTTATCGATGTCATTTTCAATATCAATATATTTATCCATAAGAGTTTCAAATCTAGTGGTAGCTTTCTTAAATTCTTGTTTTTTATGAGCTTGTCGTAAACTTTCAATAAGGACAAAAGCTACAAGTAATAGAATAATTGCAAATGGTAATCCAGTAGTTATAACAGCAGTTTGTAAAGCTTTTAAAGCTTTTTCTCCTCCTATAAGAAGTAAAACTATAGCTGTTAATCCTTCCATAGCAGCCCAAAACACTCTTTGAGGTACAGGAGAATCTAATTTTCCACCAGAAGTAATTTGATCAACAACAAGAGAACCAGAATCACTAGATGTAACGAAAAAAGAAATGACTAAAATAGTACTAAATATAGACAAGAATGTTCTTATAATTCCTTGGAATAAAGGAATATTTAAATGTCTTATCATTTCAAATAAAGCAACAGAAACGTCATTTTGAACTACATTAAATAATTGTCCATTAGTTATTGCGTTTATATTAAAAGCAGTAACACCAAAGATACTTAACCATATAAATGAAAGTAAAGAAGGGACAATCATTACAGCTAAAACAAATTCTCTAATGGTTCTTCCTTTAGAAATTTTAGCAATAAACATTCCAACAAAAGGTGACCAAGAAATCCACCAAGCAAGGTAGAAAACAGTCCAAGATCCTTGCCAAGTACTATCGGTAACATTTATATAAAATGTAGTTGTAAGGAAATCATTTAAATAAAGACCAATAGAATTGCTAAAAGTTCTAACTATAAGACCTGTAGGACCTAAAAGGAATATAACCACCATTAAAAAGCCAGCAAAAATAATATTTAATTGAGAAAGAAATTTAACTCCTTTATCTACTCCAGAAACAACACTCATAGTTGCAATAGCAGTAATAATAGCAATTAAAATAACTTGAACAAAAACTGAAATTTCGATTCCAAATACATAATTAAGTCCACTATTTATTTGTTGGACACCTAATCCTAGAGAAGTTGCTAATCCGAAAAGACAAGAAACAACAGCTAATATATCAATTAAATCTCCCCAAAATCCGAATATTTTATTTTTTAAAAGAGGATAAAAAACTGATCTTAAAGATAGAGGTAATTTTTTGTTATATGCAAAAAATGCTAAAGCTAATGAAATTAATGCATATATTCCCCAAGGGTGGACTCCCCAATGAAAAAAAGTAGTAGCAAGAGCTTGTGTTAAAGAATTAGGATTTGAATAAATAGGAGGAACAATTTGTTGATGATAAAGGGGTTCTCCAACAGACCAAAACATAAGTCCAATTCCCATTCCTGCAGATATTAACATAGAATACCAAGCAAAATTGCTAAATTCAGGTTTAGCATTAACCCCTCCTATTCTAACTTTTCCTAATTTTGAAAAAGCAAAAATAAGACAAACTAATATAAAAATATTACTAGTTATAATAAATAACCAGTCTAAATTCTGAACAACATAATGATTTATAAAATTAAAAACTTGGTTAGCTCTATTTAAATCTAAAAAAGCAAATAGAGAAAATCCTAATATTATAAATCCAGTACCGATTGAAACAACTGGATTTAAATCCATTCCAAAGCCTGTGAAATTACGGCTAAACAGTTTATCTTCAGCTGTTTTTTTTAAAAGTTTACTCATAACACCTCCGTAAGTATTTCGTAGTAAATAATTTTGCAAAAAAATGCACCCTTCTAGTATATCACATGTAGCAAATTATTTCAAATCATCTACTTTTAGTGCAAAAATATAGTGCCTAAATTAGCTAAAAAAAATATTGAAAAAAAAGTTGAAAAATGTGCGTAAATAGAATATATTAAATGTATAAACATTGAATATAAAAAAGGGGAAAAAATGATTTTAATAACAGGAGCAAATGGACAATTAGGTAATGATTTTAAAAGGTTATTTAGTAGTAATGATATTAAATACATAGGAACTGATGTTAGAGAACTAGACATAACTAAAGAAGATGAAATTAGGGAATTTTTAAAAGGAAAAAATATAAATTTAATAATTAATTGTGCAGCATACAATAATGTAGACAAAGCAGAAGAGGAACAAGAATTATGTAAAAAATTAAATAGAGATTCTCCAGTTATGTTGGCTAAAATAGCAAAAGAAATTGATGCAGAACTAATTACTTATTCAACAGATTTTGTGTTTGATGGGAAAAAAAGTAAACCTTACACAGAAGAAGATGAACCAAATCCTCTGTCTGTTTATGGGAAGACTAAGTTACAAGGAGAAAAAGAAACTCTAAATTGCTATGACAAAGTTTTTGTAGTAAGGACATCTTGGGTTTTTGGAATGGGAAATAATAACTTTAATAAGCAGCTTATTAGTTGGAGTAAAGAAAAGAATAAATTATTTATAGTAGATGATCAAATTTCTTCACCTACTTATTCAAAAGATTTGGCAGAATTTACATGGGAGCTTATAAGAACTAAAAAGTATGGTTTGTATCATTTTTCAAACTCTGGAGAAGCTTCAAAGTTTGATCAAGCTAAATATTTATTAAATAAAATAGGCTGGAGGGGAGAGTTATTAAGAGCAAAAACTAAGGATTTTAATCTTAAAGCAAAAAGAGCAAATTATACAAAATTATCTAGTAATAAAATAGAAAAATTATTGGGTATATCAATTCCTAATTGGCAATCAGGGATTGATAGATTTTTAGAAGAATTGATATAAAAAAAGGATGTTAAACATCCTTTTTTTAATCTTCATATGAACTTGTAAATTTCATTTCTTTTCTATAACGATGATATTGTAGTAAATTATAAATGATATAATAAAAAGAAATTAAAAACATACTATATTTTAAAGTTAGAAAAATTAAAATAATGAAAACAGGCGTAAATTTTTTAGGTACAAATTTAAATGCTTTATCAGGTGTGACAAAAGGGATAGTAGAAACCATTAAAGCAGCTGAAATAACAGTTATTCCCATAAAAATTTCTACACTAAATAAATTATGTCCAAATTTATCAGCTTGTTGACAAATTAAAAGATAAGAGATAATAGTTGCGGCTCCATTTGGTATAGGCATACCACTAAAATCATCTTTTTCATCTGAAGCGATTGTAACGACGTTAAATTTAACTAATCTCATAACTCCACAAAGAGCATATATAAAGGCAACTGGAATTACAAAAGATACAAATTTAGGAAAATTAGAAAGAATAGAGTAAACTAGAATACTAGGTGCTATACCAAAAGATATTGCATCAGCAAAAGAATCAAATTCTTTACCAAATTCACTAAAAGCATCTAATTTTCGAGCTGTTTTTCCATCTAATCCATCACATACCATAGCTAAAAAAATAAACCAAATAGCATAACTAATATTTCCTTTTATAGATGATGTAATACTAAGATAACCAAGAAGCATATTAGCAGCAGTAATTGCATTAGGTGCTATATATTTCTTTTCAACCATTTTAATCACTTCCTTGTTTTTAATTAATGTACATAGAATTCTAACATAAAAAGCAATAAAATTCAATTTTATTTCTTTTTATGCGAGGACATAAAAAATATGGTATAATTAATCTAAAGAAGGAATGATAACATAATTTATTTTTTATTGGAGGTATTGTTATGAAAAAAATATTTAATATGATTGCAGTTTTTCTTTTGGTTTTTTTAGTTGCAATATTCGGATTAAAAGATACCATTATAAAAAATACAATAGAAAAAGAAATGACTAAAGGACTAGGTGCAAATGTTAAGGTTTATGGCGTTGATTATTCTGTTTTTAAAAATTTTTTAGAATTGAAAAAAATAGATATAGAGGATATAGCTACTATAGAAAAAGTAGACACTAAGTTAGATTTTTCTAAGGTCTTTAGTAAACAAATACAAATAAACAAAATAGATGTAAAAGAGTTAGAATTTTCTGAAAATAAGATGGAAATGCTTTTAAAATTAGGAAAATTATCTTCTGATAAAGTAAAGTCTAAGTTAGCAAAGAAAACTTCAGAAGAAAATATAAAGTCTGAAGTAAGCAATAAATCTAAAGATTGGTCTATAGAAGTTCAAGAAATAAATATACATTCTAAGCTATTTGGGAAAAATATTGATATTAAGATGAGAGCTCCTGGAGATTCTAAAATAGATTTCAAAAAGTTTATTAATTTTGTAAAAAATAATGTTATTGACGAAAAAAATTAGATATGTTATAATTATTAAGTCATGAGTAGAAATGGTGGAGGTTTGCGGCGTAGTCGTATTGAACCGTGTCAGATTCGAGAGGAAGCAGCACTAAGGTATAGTTGCGGGTGCAGATTCGAAATGTTTTTGCTCATGGCACTATTATTTTATAGATATATCTAAGGAGAGAGAGAACTCTCCTTTTTTTTGTAAATATTATAATTTAAAATCACAGAGGTGATAATTGAATGTATAAAATATTAGATTGTAGACAAATAGAAAAAGCATTAGAAAAATTTGTAAAATTAGATAAAGACATTCCAATAATAGAAAAAGCATTATACATAGTTTTAACAGATGAAAATCAGGAAATAGGTTATATTGTTGCAAGGGTATTACCTAAAAAATATATTTTAGAGAGAATATTTATAAAAGAAGATGAACGATATAAATCTTATGGAATGAAACTTTTAATATTCTTTATAGAACATGGAATAAAAAAGAAAAAAGAAACTATTGAATATGAAAAAGAAGATATTGATAATTTTTTAAAAAAAGCAAGATTCGAAAAAAGAAACGATAATAGATTAGTTTTGGATATAAGAGAAGAAAGAAAAAGAAAAAAAGAAGGAAGTTTAGTAGCTATAAAAGCAGTATTTTTAAATATATTTTTAGCAGTGATAAAGATATTTGGAGGGATATATGGTCATTCAAGAGCACTGGTTGCAGATGGTATAAATTCTCTCTCAGATGTTTTTACGTCTTTTGGGATTCTTTTAGGTATATATTTTAGTAACATTCCGAGTGACGAAGAGCATCCCTATGGGCATGAAAAAATAGAAAGTATTATAGGTACTATTATGGGAGTAATAATAATATTAACATCTTTTGAAATAGCAAGAAATGCTGTAGGAAATTTATTAAGAAAGCAAGTTGATTATGAAATAAACCTTAATATTATTTGGTTTGCAGGTATATCTGTAGTTGTAAAATATATGATGTATTTAAATAAAATGAAAGTAGGGAAGAAGACAAATAATATTGCTTTGATAGCAGCAGCAAGAGATAGTAAAAGTGATTCTATCTCATCTTTTAGTGTTATAATAGGTATTCTTTTATCCTATTATATTTCTAATATATTTGATGTTATTTTAACAATACTAGTTTCAATATTGATTTTTAAAGAAGGAGTTGTAACTGTATTAGAAACTTCAAATTCTCTTTTAGACAAACAAGAGGAGAGTTTTATAAAAAAAATAGAAGAATATGTTTATAAAAATACAAATATAAAGAATGTTCATGAAATATATATGAGAAGGTATGGAGATAAAATATATTTAAGTATGCATATAAGATTAGATAAAAATATGACTGTCTACGAGGCACATAGTTTAACAGATAGTTTGAGTGAATCTATTGTGATAGATTTTAAAGAAGTAAAAGATGTAATGATACATATAGATTGTTTGATAGATTAATGTAAGGAGAGTTAAATGGAAAGTATATTATCAAAATTAAATGAACAACAAAAAATAGCTGGGGAAAAAATAGAGGGTCCTTTGTTAATTTTAGCTGGTGCGGGATCAGGGAAAACGAGAACAATAACTTATAGGATAGCACATATGATAATGGAATTAGGAATTTCTCCTTATTCTATTTTAGCTGTAACTTTTACAAATAAAGCAGCAAAAGAAATGAAGGAAAGGGTGGAAAGTTTAGTTGGTGAAAATGGGAAAAGAGTAATGATTTCAACGTTCCATTCTTTTGGGTTAAAGTTATTAAGAATATATTCAAATGTAATAGGATATGATGCTAACTTTACTATTTATGATGTTGATGATCAAAAAAAAATAGTTAAGGCAATATTAAAAAAATTAGTAGTAAAAGATAGTGAATTAACAGAAGGAAAAATAGTTTCAAGAATATCAAAATTAAAAGAAGATGGAGTGGATCCTGAAGATTATGAAAAAAATCATAAATTTGAACCAAATGCAAATATAATTAGTGAAGTTTATAAAAGATATAATACGGAATTAAAAATAAATAATAGCATGGACTTTTCGGATATATTAGTTAATACTTATAAATTACTTGAAGGTGAGGAAATTTTAAAAAAAGTTCAAGAAAAATATAAATATATAATGGTTGATGAGTATCAAGATACAAATAATATTCAATATAATATTGTAAATAAAATAGCAGGAAAATATAAAAATATTTGTGTGGTTGGAGATGAAAATCAGAGCATTTATGGATTTAGAGGAGCGAATATAAGAAATATTTTAGACTTTGAAAAAGATTACCCAAATGCTACAATTATAAAATTAGAAGAAAATTATAGATCAACAAAGACAATATTACAAGCAGCAAATTCAGTTATAAAAAATAATAAGACTTCTAAAAATAAAAAATTATGGACTAGTAAGGCTAGTGGAGAAAAAATTTTTGTTAAACCTTGTATAACAGCAAGAGAAGAAGTGAATTATGTTATTGAAAAAATAGTAGAAATGAAATCTCAAGGGAAAAGATATAATGATTTTACTATTTTATATAGAACGAATGCACAATCTAGATTATTTGAGGAAGGATTTTTGAGATATGGTATTCCTTATAAAATTTTTGGAGGAATGCAATTTTATCAAAGAATGGAAGTAAAGGATATTTTAGCTTATTTATCTGTGATCAATAACCAAAAAGATGGAATAAATTTAAATAGAATAATTAATATCCCAAAAAGAAAAATAGGAAGTAAAACATTAGAGAAAATTAATTTATATGGTGAAGAGAATAATTTAACTTTTTACGAAACACTAGGAGAGATTGATAATGTTTTAGGCATTGGCAAATCTACTTTGATTAAATTGAAAGAGTTTTATTCAATAATGGAAGAATTAATTTCATTTTCCTTTGAATTACCAGTTTCAGAAATTTTTGATTTGTTAATTTCTAAAATTTCTTATAAAGAATATTTAAAAACGTTAAATGATAATGTTGAGTCAAGAATAGAAAATATAGATGAATTAAAAAATTCTATTGTTGAATTGGAAAAAATATTAGAGAATTTAACCTTAAGAGAATACTTAGAAAATGTCTCTCTAATTAGTGCAACAGATGATTTAGAAGAAGAAAAAGAATATATAAAATTAATGACAATACATAATGCTAAAGGACTTGAGTTTCCAGTTGTATTTTTAGTTGGGATGGAAGATGAATTGTTTCCAAATGCCGGAAAAGTATTAGTTGATGAAGATGCACTTGAAGAAGAAAGAAGAGTTTGCTATGTTGCAATAACAAGAGCAGAAGAGAAGTTGTTTATGAGTTATTCAGTAAGTAGATATGTTTATGGCCGTGAAGAATATAGAACAGCATCTAGATTTATAGAAGAAATTTCTCCAGAGCTTATAAAAAAAGAGAAAAATCCTCAGTTAGAATATAGAAAAAAACAAGCTGAAAAGGATATTGCTGAAAAAATATTAGAAAGACATTCTAAAAGAAAAATAAATACAAGAAACACTATAGATAATATAGAAGAACTTAAAGCAAATATAGAAATAATGAAAAATTTACCTTATAGAGTAGGGGAGAAGGTAAGTCATTCTAAGTTTGGATTAGGAAAAATTATAGGAGTAAATGAAAAGAAGGTAACTGTTCAATTTGTAACAGGAAAGAAAAATATAGCCATGGTATTAGCAGGAAAATTTTTAACAAAAGAATAGAATAGGAGAAAAGATGAATAGAAAAACTATAAAAACAGATATATTTTATGAAGGAATTGGACTTCATAAAGGAAATAAAATAAAATTACATTTAATACCAGCAAAAGAAGGTGGGATTGTTTTTAGAAGAGTTGATTTGGAAGAAGGAAAAAATGAAATAAGACTAAGCTTGGAAAACACTTTTGATTTAACAAGAGGAACAAATTTAAAAAATAAATTTGGAGCTTCAGTTTATACAATAGAACATTTTTTATCAGCTTTGTATATTTTAGGTATAACAGATTTGATTGTAGAATTAGAAGACAACGAATTGCCAATTTGTGATGGGAGTGCAAGAGTTTTCATAGAAAAAATAGAAGAAGTGGGAATAGAAGATTTACAAACTGAAATAGAAGAATTAGAAATAAGCAATCCGGTTTATTTAACTAAAGGAGATAAACATATAATAGCTTTACCTTATGATGGTTACAAGATAACATATACGATAAAATTTGATCATACTTTTTTAAAGAGTCAAATGTTAGAATTAGATATAACTTTAGATAATTATAAAAAAAATATAGCTAATGCAAGAACTTTTGGATTTGATTATGAAATTGAATATTTGAAAAAAAATAATTTAGCATTAGGAGGAACTTTAGACAATGCTATTGTTATAGAAAAAGATGGAGTAATGAATCCTGGAGGTCTTAGATATGAAGACGAATTTGTAAGACATAAAATATTAGATTTAATAGGAGATTTAAAGGTTTTAAATAAGCCTATAAGAGGTCATATTATAGCTATAAAAGCTGGGCATGCTCTTGATATTGAGTTTGCAAATTTAATCAAAAATATAAAAAAATAAAAAAATATACAAAAAATATAAAAATTTGGTATAATATATTGATACAATATTAAGGAGGAAATATAAAATTATGTTAGATACTTTAGAAATAATGAAGAGAATACCACATAGATATCCATTTTTATTAGTGGATAGAATATTAGAAGTTAACTTAGAGGAAAAAACAGTAGTAGGATTAAAAAATGTAACAATAAATGAAGAATTTTTTAATGGTCATTTTCCAGGACATCCAATAGTTCCAGGGGTAATGATTGTTGAAGGATTAGCTCAAGCTCTAGGAGTTTTAGTGTTTGAACAATATGGAGAAGAAGGGAAAGGAAAAGTACCTTATTTTGCAGCATTTGAGTCAGTTAAATTTAAAGCTCCAGTAAGACCTGGAGATCAAATGATATATGAGGCTAAAATTTTAAAACAAAGAAGAAATATTATAAAAGCAGAAGGTGTTGCTAAAGTAGATGGAAAGGTTGTAACAGAAGCAAAATTTACATTTTCAATTATGGAAAAATAATGTGTTAGGGGGAATAAAGTGGTTGAAATACATAGTACTTCTATAGTTGAAGAGGGCGCTTTAATTGGAGATAATGTAAAAATAGGACCTTTTTGCATTATTGGAAAAGATGTTAAAATTGGAGAAGGGACAACAATTCAGTCTCATACTGTTATAGAGGGAATTACTGAAATAGGAAAAAATAATACAATTTATTCTTTTGCTTCAATAGGAAAAGCATCTCAAGATTTAAAATATAAAGGAGAACCTACCAAAACTATAATAGGAGATAATAATACTATTAGAGAGTTTGTGACTATACACAGAGGAACAGATGATAGATGGGAAACAAGAATAGGAGATAACAATTTACTAATGTCTTATGTTCATGTAGCTCATGATGTTATTGTCGGTAATAATTGTATATTTTCTAATAATGCAACCCTAGCAGGTCATGTTGTAATAGGAAATTTTGTTATTGTAGGTGGATTAACTCCTGTTCATCAATTTTGTAAAATTGGTGATCATGCAATGGTTGGAGGAGCGTCTGCAGTGACCCAAGATATTTGTCCATTTATATTGGCTGATGGAAACAAAGCTGTTCCAGTAGGATTAAATAGTGTTGGTCTTAGAAGAAGAGGATTTACAGATGACGATTTAAGAACTTTAAAAAGAGCTTATAGAATTATTTTTAGAAAAAAACTTCCTTTAAAAGGAGCTTTAGCTGAATTAGAAGAAAATTATAAGGGAAATAAATCTGTTGAAAAGTTAGTTGATTTTATAAGAAATAGTAATCGGGGGATAGCTAAATAATGGAAAAAATAGGTGTAATAGTCGGAAATGGAAAATTACCTATTTGCTTTATGAAAGAAATAAAAGATATAAATAAAGATATAGAATTTTTTCCAATAGGCTTATTTGAAAGCATAGAGGAAGAGATAAAACAGCATAAAAATTTTATTAAATTTAATATAGGCCAAGTTGGTGAGATTACTAAATATTTTATAAAAAATAATATATCTAAAATTATATTTTTAGGTAAAGTAGAAAAAGAAATAATGTTCAAAGAGATACAATTAGATCAATATGGTAAAGCTATAATAGAGAGTCTTCCAGATAGGAAAGATGAGACTCTCCTTTTTGGCGTTATAAGCTTTTTTAGATTAAATAAAATAAAGGTATTGCCCCAAAATTATCTTTTGAAAGAAATATTATTTCAAGAAAAATTATACACAAAAAGTTCACCGGATAAGAATGATTTAAAAACGATTAGAGTAGGAATAGAGGCAGCTAAAAAATTAAGTGAAGTAGATGCAGGGCAAACTGTAGTATGTAAAGATTATTCAGTAATTGCATTAGAGGGAATAGAAGGAACAGATAAAGCTATTTTAAGAGGCGGAGAGTTAGGTGGTGATAATTGTATTGTTGTAAAAATGGCAAGACCTCAACAAGATATGAGAGTAGATATTCCAACAGTAGGAATAGATACAATAAAAACGCTTATAAAAATAAAAGCTAAAGGAATAGTTGGAGAAGCTGGGAAAATGATATTTATAGATAAAAATGAATCTATAAAATTAGCAAATGAAAATAATATATTTATTATGGGAATTAAACCTTAAGAGGAGAATTATGAAAATATTTGTATCTACTGGTGAGGTATCTGGAGATTTGCACCTTTCTTATTTAATAAAGAATATGTTAAAAATAGATAAAACTATTAAGTTTTATGGAGTGGCAGGGGAACATAGTAGAAAACTAGGGGTTAATATTATATATGATATTAAAGATCTAGCTGTTATGGGATTTGTAGAAGCTTTAAAAAAATATAGATTTTTAAAAGCAAAAGCAAAAGAATATTTAGAATTTATAATTGTTAATAAAGTTGATAAAGTAATCTTAGTTGATTATGGAGGATTTAACTTAGCTTTTTTAAAATTATTAAAAAGATATGCTCCTGATGTAGAAGTTTTTTATTATATTCCTCCTAAAATTTGGATTTGGGGAGAAAAAAGGATAAAGAAATTAAAGTTAGCAGATCATATTTTAGTGATTTTTCCATGGGAAGTTGAATTTTATAGATCTCATGGAGTGGAAGTTATTTATTATGGAAATCCTTTTTTTGAAAAATATTCTTACATAGAAGAAAAAGGAAAAAATATTTTATTACTTCCAGGAAGCAGGAAGCAAGAAATAGAATCTCTTTTACCAATTATGTTAGAAATAGTTGAAGAAAAAAAAGAAAGTAATTTTATTTTAAAATTACCAAACAAGAAAATTTTAGAATGGATTCATGAGGATTTGAGAAAGTATGTTAATTTAGTAATAGAATATGGTAGCTTAGAAGATAATGTGAAAAAATCTAAATTAGCAATAGCTGCTTCAGGAACAGTAACTTTAGAACTTTCTATTATGGGAATTCCTACAATAGTTTTATATAAAGTTGGAGCTATAAATGCATTTATTGCAAAGAAAATCTTAAAAGTCGGGCTAGTATCTCTTCCTAATATAGCTTTAAATGAAGAGGTGTATCCAGAATTACTTCAAGAAAGATGTGAAAAAAATGAAATTTTAAAATATATGAATATTCTTGAAAAAAATAAAGAAGAATATTATAGAAAAATAAAAAAGGTAAGAAAAAAGTTATCAGGAAGAGATATAGTTAAAAATTATGGTGACTACATATTGAGAGGGAAAATTAATGATTAAAGAAAAAATAGGACAAGTCTATAAAAGTGACTCTTTAGCAGGGTTCTTAAAATATAGTTTAAAATATAAAAAATGGTTAATGATAACGGTTTTATTATCTATTGTATCATCAGGATTAGGAACAGCTCCAGCTTGGCTTTCTAAATATTTAATAGATGATGTTTTAATTTCAAAAAATGGAAGAATGATGATGATTGTTGGTGCAGCAATTTTTATAACAACGATTTTAAAATTAATTTCAGCTTACTATGCTGAAATAACTTCTACTTATTTAACAGAAAAGATAAGAAGAGATATTAAAATAGATATATTTCAGTATTTAGAACATTTACCAATATCTTACTTTAATAAAAATAAATTAGGAGATATTATGGCAAGACTTTCAGGAGATTCATCGAGTCTTGGAAGAATAGGGTTCTTGATGTTTGATATGCTAAGAGAAGGAATAACGGTTTTAGCTTTTTTAGTCAGAATGTTTCAAGTTGATTTTTTATTAGCAACAATATCAATTACAGTTGTACCAGCTATGATAGGTATTATTAAAAAATATACTAAAAAGTTAAGAAAGTCTGGAAGAAGAAGACAGGATACCATTGGAGATGCAACAGCTTTTATGCAAGAATCTTTAGCAGGGATACAAGTTATAAAAGGATTTAATAAAATAGATGAGATAGTGGAAAAGTATAAAGGAGTAACTCAGGGTGAGATGGATAGGATATATCGTGCTAAAAAAATAAAGGCGAAGATATCACCATTAAATGAATTGTTAGCAACAATAATGATATTACTTGTTGCAGCTTACGGAGGCTACTCAATAGTTTATACTAAAAGTTTTACAGCTGGAGAGTTAGTCTCATTTATAACTGCAATAGGACTTATGCAGCAACCTTTAAAGAGGCTAGTTAAAAGAAATAGTGAATTATATGAAATATTGCCGTCAGGAGACAGGGTAATGGAAATATTTAATGAAAGTAAAGAAGTAGATACTTATTCTGATAAACCAGCAGTATTTACAGGAGAAGTAGATAAAATTTCTTTTGAGAATGTTAATTTTACATATCCAGAAAGTGAAACAAAAGTATTAAAAGATATATCTTTTGAAGTTGGCAAGGGGGAAGTAGTTGCTTTTGTAGGAAGTAGTGGCAGTGGGAAAACTACTTTAGTGAATATGATTCCTAGATTTTATGATGTTGATTCAGGAAAGATAAAAATTAATGAAGTAAATGTTAAAGATTATTCATTAAAACAGTATAGATCTCATATAGGAATGGTTCCTCAAGATACATTTTTATTTAGTGGAACAATAGCTGAAAATATTGCTTTTGGAAAAGAAAATATAGGGATGGAAAAAATTATGGAAGCTGCAAAAATGGCAAATGCTTATGAATTTATTTGTAGTTTAGAGAAAGGCTTTGAAACTGAAGTAGGAGAGCGTGGAGTATTACTTTCAGGAGGTCAAAAGCAGAGGATAGCTATAGCAAGAGCCTTAATTCAAAATCCATCTATAATGATATTGGACGAAGCAACTTCAGCATTAGATACTGAATCTGAAAAATTGGTCCAAGAAGCATTGGATAAGTTAATGATAGGAAGAACTACTTTTGTTATAGCTCATAGACTTTCTACAATTATTTCTTCAGATAAAATAATTGTTATGAATAAAGGAAAAATAGTTGAGATTGGGAAACATGAGGAATTATTATCTAAAAATGGAGTATACACAAATTTATACAATATACAATTTAAAGGGAGAAAAGTAAATGGAAAGAATAGTTAGAGAAGATGGAAGAGAAGTTGATAATACTAGAAAAGTTAATGTAATAAGAAATTATACAATGCATGCAGAAGGATCAGTTTTAATTTCATTTGGAAATACAAAAGTAATATGTACAGCTTCTATTTCTGATAGAGTTCCACCTTTTTTAAGAAATCAAGGAAAAGGATGGATAACTGCAGAGTATTCTATGCTGCCTAGAGCAACAGGAGAAAGAAATAATAGAGAGTCAGCTAGAGGAAAACTTACTGGAAGAACAATGGAAATACAAAGATTAATAGGAAGAGCTTTAAGAGCATGTATAGATTTAGATAAAATTGGAGAAAGAACAATAACTATCGATTGTGATGTTATTCAAGCTGATGGAGGAACAAGAACAGCATCAATTACTGGGGGATATATTGCTTTAGCTATGGCTATAGAAAGAATGCTCAAAGCTGGGAAATTAAAACAAAATCCTTTGAAGTCTAAGATAGCAGCAATTAGTGTAGGAGTTGTAAGTGGGATACCTATGCTAGATTTGAAATATACTGAAGATTCAGCAGCAGAAGTAGATATGAATGTTGTTATGAATGACAAAGGTGAATTTATAGAAGTTCAAGGAACAGGAGAAGAAGCAACTTATTCTAGAAAAGAATTAAATCAACTTTTAGATTTAGCAGAAATAGGTTTAAAAGAGTTATTTGAAGTTCAAACTCAAACATTACATGATGAATTTTCTATATTTGAGTAGGAGGAAAATATGAGAATATTTTTAGCTACAGGAAATAAAAATAAAATAAAAGAAATTGAAAAAATATTTAATGTTGAAGGAATTGAGATTTTATCTATAAATGATGGTATTAATATTCCTGATGTTAAAGAAGATGGAGATACTTTTGAAAAAAATTCCCAGAAAAAAGCTTTAGAAATTGCTAAATTTACTAATATGATTACAATTGCTGATGATTCAGGGCTTTGTGTGGAGGCTTTAAATGGAGAACCAGGAGTTTTTTCAGCTAGATATGCTGGAGAAAAAGCTACAGATGAAGAGAATAATAAAAAATTAATCTATGTACTTAAGGGAATAAAAAATAGAAAGGCTAAATTTGTTTGCGTTATAACATTAGCTAAACCTACAGGAGAGACTTATAGTTTTAAAGGAGAAGTTTGTGGGGAAATCATAGATGAACCTAGAGGAGAATATGGATTTGGTTATGACCCGTATTTTTATATAAAAGAATATGGAAAAACAACTGCAGAGATGCCAGATAAAAAAAATGAAATAAGTCATAGATCAATTGCATTAAAATTATTAAAAGAAAATTTATTTGAAATTTTAAAATAAAGAGTAATTAAAACTGGTCTACTAAAATTAGAAATAATTTTAGTAGACCAGTTTTTTATTTTTGAATACACTAAAATACATTGTAATATCTTATAATACAAGGGTAAAAGAGCATATAAAAAATAAATGAGTAAAAATAAAATATAGAAAATAAAAGGAGAATAGGCTTAGAAAAAAAGATTAATATACCAAAAAAATAGACACATATAAATTATATATATGTATTATCATTTGTTGAAAAAAAGCTGACTTTACAAAATAAAGAAAAGATACTATCCTTATATCAAATGAAAGCAAACCTTATATAAATATAATTAATTAAAAATTTTATATAAATAAAAGGGGGGATTTATGAAAGCAAAAAGCAAAAAAAAATCGTTTATGGGAAAATTTATTGATCTCATTGAAAAAGGAGGGAATAAATTACCACATCCATTTATTCTTTTTACTTGGTTAATTTTGATCACAATGGTAGCATCTTTTTTGTTAAGTAAAATGGGATTTGAAGTTACTTATTTTGGTGTTTCTAAAAAATTAGGGGAGGCAAGTAAAGAAACAACAATTAAAGTTGTTAATTTATTGTCTAGAGAAAATTTACAGTATTTAGTTAGAGAAATTCCAACAATATTTGTTTCATATGCGCCTTTAAAATTAGTTATGATTATGATGGTGGCGAGTGCATTTATCGAAAAAACAGGTTTTTTCGAAACTTTTATGAAAAAATATTTATTAAAGGCACCTAAATCTCTAATAACTTTTGCATTAGTATTCATAGCTATAAACGCTAATTTAATGTCTGATGCAGGAACTATTTTTGCTATATCAATAGGAGGGGTAGTATTTGTTGCTTTAGGTAGAAATCCATTAATTGGAATAATATTGGGGTATGTAGGTGCTAGTGGAGGATTTACAGCTAATTTATTTTTGGCAGGAACAGATGCCTTGTTGGCAGGAATAACAGAAAATGCAGTAAGAAGTATGGGCCTAGATGTAGCAATAAATCCAGTTGTAAATTATTTTTTTATGGCAAGTGCAACTTTCATAATGGCAATAACTGTGACTTTGTTTACTGAGAAAGTTATAGTTCCTATGGTTGGAGATGGTGATGGAGTTATCGATAATGAACTTTTATCAAAGCATAAATTGACTTTAGAGCAAGAAAAAGGTTTAAAATATGCATTGTATGGATTTATATTTTTTATAGTAGTTATGTTAATGTTGACAGTTCCTCAAGGAGCTTTTTTTAGAAATTCTTCAGGTAATTTTTTACCTAAGTCACCTTTATTTAAATCAATTATCGTTATAATAGCTTTTTTATTTATGTCAACAGGGATTCCTTATGGAATAGCTACTAAATATATAAAAACTTCTAGAGATATTCCTAGAATAATTAGTTTAGGAATAACTCAGTCAGTACCATTTTTAACAACAACATTAGCAGCAGCAATATTTATAGATTTAGTAAATAAATCTAATATATTTAAAATTATAGCAATAAAAGGAGCTGAGATATTAAAAGAAGGAGATGTAGGATTAATTGCTCTATGTCTGACAGTAATACTAATCACAACTTTTGTTAATCCATTTATGACTAGTGGATCTTCAAAATGGTTATTGATAGCTCCTATGGTAGTTCCTATGTTTACAGTATTGAATGTTCACCCTGCTTATGCACAATTAGCTTATAGAATAGGAGATTCTTGTACAAATATAATTTCTCCTTTACATTCAGCTCTACCTATTTTACTTGGTTTGTTAGCTGAATATCAGATGCAAGGAAAGATACCTTTAAGACCAGGAGAAACAGAACAAAGAGAAATGGGAATGGGAACTATATTTTCATTAACGATACCTTATTCTATGGTTTTGTTATTAACAATGACAGTTATGTTTATAGTTTGGATTATATTTAAACTTCCAATTGGACCAGGAGTAACAATGAATTTATTATAATATTTATTTTGGAGGAGAATTATGCTTATAAAGAATGCGAAAATATTAAGTTATGGAGTGAAAGAAGATATATATGATATTTTTATAGAAAAAGGAAAAATAAAAAGTATTAAAAAGAATATTTTAGGTTTAGAAAATGAAAAAATAATTGATGCTAAAGGAATGTATGTAACCCCTGGTTTAATAGATGCACATACTCATTTAGGTTTAAAGGGAGATTCGTTAGGAGAATTTTATTCAGAACATAATGAAAAAAATAGCAAAATATCTCCACATTTAAGAGCAATAGATGCTATAAATCCTCAGGATAGAACTTTTAAAGAGGCTGTAAATGCAGGGATAACTACTTGTGCTAGTGGACCAGGATCGGCAAATATTATAGGTGGACAATTTGCATGTATAAAGACTTATGGCGGTGTGATAGATAGTATGGTTATAAATCCTTATATTGGTATGAAAGCAGCTTTAGGAGAAAATCCTAAAAAAAGATATGAAACAACAAGAATGGGAATTGCGTCAGAGTTAAGAGAATTTTTATTAAAGTGCCAAAAATATTTAACTACAGATGGAGAATATGATAAAAAATGTGAGGCAATGATTCCTATAATGAAAAGAGAAAAGCCTTTAAAAATTCATGTTCATAGAGCAGACGATATAGCTACTGCTATAAGAATTTCAGAAGAGTTTAATATTAAATATACATTGGATCATGTTACAGGAGGAGTAGAAATCTTAGAATATATACAAAGTAAAAAGGAAGTTCCCCTTTTACTTGGACCAAGTTTAGGAGGAAGAGGGAAAGTAGAATTGCTAGGAAAAAGTTTTGAAAATGTTGTTAAATTATCTGTGGGAAGGGATGTTTGCTTGATTACAGATGCCCCGGTAATTCCTTTACAATATCTTCCAGTTTGTGCAGGATTAGCAATTTCTAAGGGAATGGATTATAAAAAAGCTTTTGAAGCAGTTACGATTAATCCTGCTAAAGTAATGGGAATAGAAAATAGGTTAGGAAGTTTAGAAGAAGGAAAGGATGGGGATGTTGTTATTTGGAAAGATAAACCACTAGTAACTATACAGGATCCAATTTATGTTATAGTCGATGGAAAAATAATTAAAGGTGATTAAATGGAAAAAATAGAAAGACTAAGAGAATTAGATAATTATTTACATTCAATACCAGAATTAGGACTTCAAGAGTATGAAACTGCAAATTTTATAAGAAAAACTTTAGAAAATAAAAAAATTTTATACGAGAAGATTGCAAATACAGGAACGTTAGTATATTTTGAAGGGGAGGAGAAAAGTATTATTGCTTTTAGAGCGGATATTGACGCATTGCCTTTAGGAGATAATTCTAATCACGGTTCTCCTTCTAAAAAAGAAGGATATTCTCATGCTTGTGGACACTCAGGACATACTTCGGCTTTATTAGAAACTATTTTAGAGGTTAAAGAACTTATAAATTCAGGGATAAAATTAAAAAAATCATTATTATTTATCTTTCAACCAGGAGAAGAGGGATTTGCAGGAGCTAAAGTTGTGATAAGTGATAAAAATTTTAAAAAATATTCTAACGATATAGTAGGCTTTTATGCGACACATTTAAGACCTGAACTAAAAGAAGGGGTAATAGGTGTTAATACAGGATTTATGACAGCCCAAAATATTAATATAAAATGGGATATAGAAGGAAAGGGTGGTCATGGAGCATATCCTCATAAAGGAATAGACATTGTTGTTATAACTTCTGAATTGATAGGAGCCTATCAAACTATTCGTTCAAGAAATATTCATCCAGGAGATATGTATTTATTTACTATAGGGAAATTTTTTACAGGTTCTAAAATAAATGGTAAATTTAAACCTGGTGGAGCAAGAAATATAATTCCAAATAATATTCAATTAGAGGGAACAATAAGAATGTATGATAAAAAATATATTGAAGTTTCCAGAGAAAGAATAGAAAAAATTAATAAAGGTTTTGAAGAAGCATATGATATAAAGATAAATATGTATTTTGAACCAAAATATCCTCCAATGTTAAATGATGAAAAATTATCAAAAAATATTAAAAAGGCAGCACAGAATTTAAAGATTCAGGTAATAGAAGAAAACAAAAGTACAGGATCTGAAGATTTTTCGTTTTTTGGAGATATAGCACCTATTTTTATGTTTGCCACAGGGATTAGGAATGAAAAAAAAGGTCATATTTTTGGTTTACATAATCCAAAATTTGGTTATGATGTGAATGCTTTGCAAAGTATAGTTAAAATTTATTTGAAAGTAATAGAAAATTGTTGTATATAAAATTTTTATAAGAATTAATAAAAAAGGATTGATTTATTTTTATAATCAATCCTTTTTTATTTTTTATTTAGTCATATATTTGTAAATATATTCAAAATGTTTATTTAGAGCTTTTCTTGATTTTTCAAGATTTTTTTCATATAATCCCTCAACTATTTCTTCGTGTGATTTAAATAATTTTTCTTTATTTTCTTCATCTGTAAAAATTTTAGCTCTTATGTTTTCAATAAAAGTATTTAGTAATGTATCAAAGGCTTTTAAATTATCAATAATATATCTATTTTCTGAAAGTTCAGCTATATAAAAGTGCAATTTTTTATCATAAAAAGATTTCATTTCTTCTGTTTGACAATTTTTAAGCATATTTAAGAAAATAGAAATTTCTTTTAATTGACTAGGAGTTATTTTATTAATTGTAAGGGTTAATGCCTCTAATTCTAGAGCGTATCTAAAATCTATTATTTCCTTTAAACTAGAATGCCCTTCCAGAGAAGCCATTAAAATTATAAGTTCTTCCAAAGGTTTTAAAAAATTATTATGTATATAATTTCCAGAACCTTGTATTACTTTTAAAGCTCCCATTCTATTTAAAATACGAATCCCTTCTCTTACAGAATTTCTACTGATATTTAAACTTTCAGCAAGTTGTCTTTCTGGAGGAAGTTTATCTCCGAGCTTATAATGACCACTTTTAATATTATCTTTTACAAAATTAATTAAAATTTCGTAAGACTTTTCATTTTTTTCCATTTGAATCAAACTCCTTTTAATCTATTAGAACTAATTATATCATTAAATAGCTATTTTATAAAGAAAAAACAATGTTTTCTAATGAAAAAATAATTTTATCTTTTTTTATATAAAAAACCAGATTAAATTTTAATCAAAAAAGAATAAAAAATAAATCTAAAAGAACATTGAAAATAAATAATTCAAATGTAAAAAAAGCTCGCTTGCTAAGCGTCTCTGTAAAAAAATAGTTCAAAAAATTCTAAAATAATAGAAAAAGAGTTATAATTGCTCGAATTTAAGCCGACTTTAAATTTGACAAAAAATAATAAAAAGGATAGAATTACCCTATAACTTGGTAGGACCAATTAAAGAAAATAAAAGAGCTTAAATATATAAAATAAAAAAATAGTTACTAATGATTCTTTACTTAACAATAAATTACAGGGGTTTAATTTTTTAGGGAGGTGCATTTGATGTTTTTTAAATTTATTTTAGCGGTTCTACCAATTATCTGGCTTATAATTGGTTTAAGTTGGTTTAAAATGTCTGGACATAAAGCTTGTCCGATAGCGTTATTAATTACAACTATTTTATCACTTATTTTTTGGAAGATGCCTTTTATAGGAGCATTAACAGCAGCATTAGAAGGAGTGGCTTTAGCTATTTGGCCAATCTGTTTAACCATAGTATCAGCAGTTTTTGTTTATAATATTATAGTTCATACAAAAAATATGGAGATAATAAAGGCGATGTTAACAAAAGTTTCTGTAGATAAGAGAGTTCTTGTGCTTATTATTGCATGGGGATTTGGAGGATTTATGGAAGGAATGGCAGGGTTTGGTACTGCAGTAGCTATTCCAGCAAGTATTTTATACGGATTAGGAGTTAATCCAGTATATGCAGCAGCAGTTTGTATGTTATCTAATACTACACCGACTATTTGTGGATCAATTGGAATTCCAGCAATAACAGCAGGTTCTATAATTGGAGTTCCAGCAGGAAAAGTTGCTTTAACAGCAATAATGCAATCTTCTCCAATAGTTATATTAACTCCATTTATTTTGGTAATAACAATAGGAAGATCATTTAAAGCTTTGAAAGGAATGTTTTGGGTAACATTAATATCTGGAGTAGCATTTTTAATACCAGAATATTTTGTAGCTAAATTTATAGGTCCAGAATTACCAGTAGTAATAGGAGCATTAGTTTCTATGGCAGCAACAATATTAGCGGGAAGAATTTTTGTTAAAGAAACAGAAGAAAATAAACAATATCACGTAATTAGAGATATAAATAAGATAGAAAAGAAAGAGATTTCTTTTTCTAGAGGTATTCTAGCGTGGTTACCTTTTATATTGATTCTTTGCTTATTATTATTAACTTCAACTTTATTTCCTATGATTCATAATCCATTAGCAAAAATAAAAACAGCAGTACAGATATATAAGGGTGTTGGAGCAAGTAAATATGTATTTACGTGGATAGCAACTCCAGGAATAATAATATTAATTGCAGGTTTTATAGGTGGAAGTATTCAAAAAGCTTCTTTTGGAGAAATGTTTGAAGTTTTAATAAAAACTTTAATAGAAATGAAAAAAACAATTATAACAATAGTATCTGTAATAGCAACAGCTAAGATTATGGGATATAGTGGAATGATTGGAGATATAGCTACTTTAGCAGTAGCAGTAACAGGAAGTTTTTATCCTTTGATTGCTCCATTTGTAGGATCTATAGTTACATTTGTAGCAGGAAGTGCAACTCCTTCAGTAGTATTATTTACAGGTCTTCAAGCTCAAACTGCAAAAACTTTAGGAATACCAGAAGTGTGGTTGGCGGCTATAAATATTTGTGGGGCTGTTTCTGCTAAGGCGGTTTCTCCTCAAAGTATTGCAATAGGAGTTGCGGCAGTTGGAATAGCAGGAGAAGAAAGTAGAATATTCAATATAGTCATAAAGTACTATTTCTTCTTTATGATTATATTAGGAGTAATAGCTTATGTTTTTAAAGGAATAGCAATTTAAGAAAATAAAAATTTAAAGATAATAAATTTAAGGAGGAATTATGAAAACTTATAATAAAATTACACCAGAAATAATTGAAAAATTTAAGGGGATAGCTCCTAAAAGAGTTTATTTTGGAAAAGAAGTCAATGAAGATTATTCTCATGATGAAATGTCCATTTATGGTAAAGCTATACCAGAAGCTGTTATAGAGGTATTATCGACAGAGGAAGTTTCAGAAATCATGAAGATCTGCAATGAAAATTCAATACCAGTAACTCCAAGAGGTGCAGGAACAGGACTTGCAGGAGGAGCTGTTTGTATACATGGTGGAATAGTTATTTCTACAGTTAAAATGAATAAAGTTTTAGAGTGGGATTTAGAAAATTTTATAGTTAAAGTTGAGCCAGGAGTTTTACTTAACGATTTAGCTGAGGCTGCAAACAAAAAACATTTATTATATCCGCCAGATCCCGGTGAAAAATTTGCTACATTAGGTGGAAATGT
The DNA here is from genome assembly GCA_030673965.1 of Fusobacterium sp. JB019. Lineage (NCBI taxonomy): Bacteria > Fusobacteriati > Fusobacteriota > Fusobacteriia > Fusobacteriales > Fusobacteriaceae > Fusobacterium > Fusobacterium sp. JB019. The sequence goes on from JAUTCN010000010.1 coordinate 56,928, forward strand.
TTCAACTAATGCAGGGGGAATGAGAGCAGTAAAGTATGGAACAACTAGAGATTATGTAAAGGCAATGACAGTTGTTTTACCTACAGGTGAAATTGTAAAATTTGGAGCAAATGTTTCTAAAACAAGTTCAGGTTATAGTTTACTAAATTTAATGATAGGATCAGAAGGAACTTTAGGAATAATAACAGAGCTTACTTTAAAACTAATTCCTCAACCAAAAGAAGTTGTTAGTTTAATAATTCCATATGTTGATTTAGATGAATGTATTTCAACTGTTCCTAAATTTAAAATGAATCATTTAGCACCGCAAGCTTTAGAATTTATGGAAAGAGAGATAGTATTATCTTCAGAAAATTATTTGGGGAAATCAGTATTCCCAAAAGAAGTTGAAGGAGAAAAAGTAGGAGCTTATTTATTAGTTACTTTTGATGGTAATTCTGAAGAAGAGTTAGAAGATATTATAGAAAAAGCTTCAGAAGTTGTTCTAGAAGCTGGTGCTCTAGATGTTTTAGTTGCAGATACTCCAGCACTTAAAAGAGATGCTTGGGCAGCAAGAGGATCATTTCTTGAAGCAATAATTGCAGATACAAAATTATTAGATGAATGTGATGTAGTAGTGCCAATTACTAAAATACCTGAATATTTAAAATATATTAATTCATTAGAAGGAGAAGTTGGATTAAAAATTAAAAGTTTTGGACATGCAGGTGATGGTAATTTACATATTTATGCTTGCAGTAATGAATTAGAAAAAGAAGAATTTATAAAAAGAGCAGATAACTTTATGGAGAAAGCTTATAGCAGAGCAACTAAATTAGGAGGACAAATTTCAGGAGAACATGGTATTGGACATGGAAAGGTAGATTTTTTAGTAGAATCACTAGGAGATACTAATATGAGATTAATGAAAGAAATAAAGAATGTGTTTGATCCTAATATGGTATTAAATCCAGGAAAAGTTTGTTATAAATTGTAAAAAGTAGCTAAAAATAAAATAAAATGGAGGATATAATTATGGCTTATATAATTTCAGATGATGCTAAAGATTTATTAGAAGATGTTAAGGATTTTTGTGAAAATGAAGTAAAAGAACAATGTAAAGAATATGATAAAAGTGGAGAATGGCCAAAAGAGATGTATGATAAGGCAATTGAAATGCAACTACATATGTTAGAAGTTCCAGAAGAATATGGTGGAATGGGACTTAGCAGAATAGATGTAGCTGCTTTAATGGAGGAGATGGCAATTGCAGATGCAGGTTTTGCAACAACAATATCAGCTAGTGGATTAGGAATGAAACCAGTATTAATTGCAGGAAATGAAGAACAAAAGAAAAGAGTTTGTGATTTGGTTATCGAAGGTGGTTTTGGAGCTTTTTGTTTAACAGAACCAGCTGCAGGATCTGATGCAAGCGCAGGTAAAACTACAGCAGTTAAAGATGGAGATGAATATGTACTTAATGGAAGAAAATGTTTTATTACTAATGCAGGAGTAGCTTCTTTTTATTGTGTAACTGCAATGACAGATAAAACAAAAGGAGTTAAAGGAATTTCAATGTTTTTAATTGAAGCAGGAACTCCAGGATTAAGTACAGGAAATCATGAAAATAAAATGGGAATAAGAACTTCTAATACTTGTGATGTTGTATTTGAGGATTGTAGAGTACCAGCATCAGCTTTAATAGGAGTCGAAGGAAAAGGATTTGGAATAGCAATGAAAACTCTAGATCAAGCTAGAACTTGGATGGGTTGTATTGCAACAGGAATAGCTCAAAGAGGTATAGATGAAGCTATAGCTTATGGAAAAGAAAGAATTCAATTTGGGAAACCAGTTATAAAAAATCAAGCTATGCAGTTTAAGATAGCAGATATGGAAATAAAAACAGAAACAGCTCGTCAAATGGTAGCTCATGCATTAACATTAATGGATATGGGTCTTCCTTATGCTAAAGAATCTGCAATAGCTAAATGTTATGCAGGAGATATAGCAATGGAGGTTGCTTCAGAAGCTATACAAGTATTTGGAGGATATGGATATAGTAGAGAATATCCAGTGGAAAAATTAATAAGAGATGCTAAAATTTTCCAAATTTTTGAAGGAACAAACGAAATTCAAAGAATAGTAATAGCAAATAATATAATAGGAAGAATTTAAGAATACTAGGAGGAAAGTAATGAATATTTTAGTTTGTATAAAACAAGTTCCAGATGATTCTGTGGAAGTTTCAGTAAAAGATAATAGACCAGCATTAGAAGATATAGGAAAAGTTGTTAATGCTTTTGATACATACGCTTTAGAAATGGCAACAAGATTTAAAGAAGCTAATGATGGAGAAATAACTGTATTAAGTATAGGGGATAAAAGTACAGAAAAATCTTTAAAAAATTGTTTAGCAGTAGGAGGAAATAAAGCGGTATTAATAAATGATAAAGAATTTAAAGAATCAGATGCATTAGGAACAGCCTATATATTAGCAAGCGGAATAAGAAAACTAGAAGAAGAAAATGGGAAAGAATTTGATATAATTTTTTGTGGAAAAGAATCAACAGATACAGGTTGCGGACAAGTAGGAGCTCAAATATCTGAAATATTAGGAAGAGGTTTTGTTACAGATATAATAGAGGTTTCAAATAAAGAAGATATATTTTCTTTTAATCAAGAAACAGAAGAAGGTTATAATGTAGTAGAGACAAGTTGTCCTTGTGTAGTAACAGTTACTAAACCAAATTATGATCCAAGATATCCAACAATAAAAAATAAAATGAAAGCAAGAAGAATGCCTATTGATGATTTAGAAATTTCTAATGTTGAAAAAGTTGTGGAAAAAGGAGCATATGTTAAGATTATAAATTTCTATGAACCTCCTAAAAAAGAAGCAGGAATAAAAATTCAAGAAGAAAAATGTGAAGATTCAACATTAAAAGCAATTCAAATAATGTCTGAAGCTAAAGTATTTTAAGGGGGATTAAAATGAAAAATATATTAACATTTGTAGAAATAAAAGAGGGAAATATCTTAAAAAATAGTTTAGAAGCTATTTCTGCTGGAAAAAAAATAGGAGATAAAGTTATAGCAGCTATATTAAAAAATGATGAAAAATTAATAAAAGAACTAATAAATAGTGGTGCTGATGAAGTAATGGTATTAAAATCATCAAAATTAGAAAAAATAAACTTAGATATATATGTTGAAGCTTTTGAAAAAATCTTGAAAGATAAAGAGTTTTCAGCTTTTATATTAGGAGGTACTTTAGTAGGTAAAGAATTAGCATCAAGATTAGCATCAAGATTAGAGGTTGGATGTGTAACAGATGCAATAGGTTTAAAATTAGATGAGAAAGAAAATGTAATATGGACTTGCCCAGCATATGGAGGAACTTTATTTTCTGATATGATGATGGATAATTCACAATTACAAATAGGAACTATTCGTTCTGGAGCTTTTAAAAAATTAGAAGAAGAGGAAAGAAAAGGTGAAGTAGTTTCTGTAGAATTAGAGTTAGAAGAAAATAATATAAAAACAAGAATAGTAAATGTGGTTAAAGAAATAGCTGAAACAGTAGATTTAGAGTCAGCTGAAGTTATTATAGCTGGTGGAAGAGGAATGGGAAATGCAGATAACTTCAAGTTAGTAGAAGAGTTAGCTGGTCTATTAGGAGGAGTTGTAGGGGCAACAAGGCCAGCTATTGAAGCGGGATGGATATCAAAAAATCATCAAGTTGGACAATCAGGGAAAATAGTTGGTCCTAAATTATATATAGCTTGTGGAATATCGGGAGCAGTGCAACATGTTTCAGGAATGGTTGGTTCTGATTATATAGTTGCTATTAACAAAGATGAAGATGCTCCAATTTTTGAAGTAGCCAATGTAGGGATAGTAGGAAATGTTATGGAAGCTTTACCGATTATGATAAATGAAATAAAGCAAATGAGAGAAAATTAAATAGAGTTTTAGGTATATGTTTTTATAGTTTAAATGGATGGTAACTTTTTAAGTTAGCATCCATTTTTTATTATGGGAAATGTATAATTTCAGATGTTTTTATTTAAAAATTATGGTACAATAATATGTCAGTAAACTAAGAAAATAAAAAAATTATTATAGAAGAAAGGAGATACAATAATGATAGAGAAAAATTTAGTTCCTAAAATAATAGTCAAAGAATTAGATAAATATATTGTTTCTCAAGATGAAGCAAAAAAAAATGTAGCAGTATCTTTAAGAAATAGATATAGAAGAAAGTTAATAAAAAATGAAATAATGAAAAAAGAAATAACTCCTAAAAATATAATTTTAATGGGGTCTACAGGTGTAGGAAAGACAGAAATAGCAAGAAGATTAGCTAAAATAACAAATTCTCCCTTTATAAAAGTAGAAGCAACAAAATATACAGAGGTTGGTTATGTGGGGAAAGATGTTGAAAGCATTATTAAAGATTTAGTGGCTATAACAATTAGAAAATTAAGAAAAGAAAAAATAGATAGTTTGAAAGATAAATATATGGATTTTGCTATAGAAAAAGTAGCTAAGAAACTTGATAAGTTATCAACAATTAATGACGAAAGTAAAGAAAAATTAATAAATGAAATAAAAGAAGGGATTTATGATGATAGGGAGGTTGAAATAAATAAACCTATAAAAAGAGGAAATACAGATGGAGCTGTAGTTGAAGTTATAGGAAATAAGCCAGATGGAGATATGGGACCTATAATAGAAAGTATAATGTCAAATTTTGACGGAAAAAAGTCAAAAAAAGTAAAAGTGACAGTAAAAGATGCTATTGATATTATAATAAATGAAGAAATAGAAAAGAATATCAATATGGATGAAATAAACATAGAAGCAGTAAGAGCAGCAGAGGAAGATGGAATAATTTTTATTGATGAGATTGATAAAATTGCTGGAAGTGGAAATGTAGGGAGAAGTGAAGTTTCTAGGCAAGGAGTGCAAAGAGATATATTGCCAATAGTTGAAGGGACAACAGTTATGACTAAATATGGTCCAGTTAAAACAGATCATATATTATTTATAGCTGCAGGAGCTTTTTCAGAATCTAGTTTTTCAGATCTTATGCCAGAATTGCAAGGGAGATTTCCAATAGTAACAGAGATGCAAGATTTAAATGAGCAAGATTTTAAAAAAATATTAACAAATATAGACTATAATTTAATAGATCAATATAGAGAAATGCTTTTAATTGATAATGTAGAACTAAAGGTAACTAAAGGAGCTATAGAAAAAATATCCGAATATGCAATATATTTAAATGAAAATATTGAGAATATAGGAGCTAGAAGACTTTCTACAATATTGGAATTTTTACTTAAAGATATTATGTTTGAGGCACCTTATGAAGGAAAAGAAAAAATTACAATTGATAAAAAATATGTTGAAAAAATATTTAAAGGAAAATTTAAAGAAGAGAATTTAGACAAATATATATTATAAGAGAGGTATTGGATGTATTTGAAAAGTGTTGAAATATATGGGTTTAAATCATTTGGTGAAAGAGTGAAAATAGATTTTGATGGTGGTATTACCTCTATTGTAGGACCTAATGGATCTGGGAAGTCAAATATATTAGATTCTATATTATGGGTTTTAGGAGAGCAATCATATAAGAATATAAGAGCTAAAGAAAGTAAGGATATTATTTTTTCAGGTGAAGCGAAGAAAAATGGAGCTTCTTATGCTGAGGTGTCTTTAAGTATAGATAATAAAGATAGGTTTTTTCCAATAGAAGAAGAAGTTGTAAAAATAACTAGAAAGCTTTATAAAACAGGAGAAAATGAATATTTAATAAATGATAAAAAATCGAGATTAAGAGATATTAGTAATTTATTTATGGATACAGGAGTTGGAAAATCAGCTTATTCTGTTATAGGACAAGGAAAAGTAGAAAGAATTATTTCATCATCTAAAAAAGAAATAAAAGAAATAATAGAAGAAGCAGCAGGAGTAAAAAAATATCAAATAAGAAAACTAGAATCTGAAAAAAAATTAGTTAATGTAACAAATGAAGTAGAAAAGATAGAATTGATATTGAATGAGACTTATGAAAATAGATCTAAAATAAAGAAACAGGCTGATAAAGCTTTAGCTTTTTTAGAATTAAAAAAAGAAAGAGATTCTTTGAATAAAGGAATAATAATTTATGAAATAGAAAATAATAAAGATAATATAGAAATTTCAAGAGAAAAAGTTTTAAATATTTCAAAAAATAGAGATAATTTAAAAGAAGATAAAATAATTAAAGAAAATTCTTTATCTCAAACAATTTTAGATAAAGAAAAAATAAAAGAAGAAATAAAAAATTCTTTAAATAAAAATGAAGAGCTTAAAAATTTGATTAATAATTTTGAAAATGAAGAAACTAAATTATTAGAGAGAAAAGAATCCTATAATAGGGAAATCTCTGAAAAAAAAGAAGCTTTAGATAAATTAATTAATAAAAAAGATGAAAATTTAAAAACTTTTGAAATATTAAAAGAAGAAAAGAAAAAATTAGAGATAAATATAATTTCTGGAGAAAAAAACTATTCTAAATTTGAAGAAAAAATTAAAATAAAAGATAAAAATAAAATAGAAATTGAAAAAATAATAGAAGATAATCAGAGAAAAATATTGGACTATGAGGTTATAAAATTACAACAATCTAATGATATTGAAAATTCAGAGAAAAGAATGAAAGGTAGTAACTCAAGAATAAAAAATATAAATAGTGATATAACTGAAATAGAAGAAAAAATTAAGTCAAATAAAGAATTTAAAGAAATAGCTAGGAAAAATGGATTATCAAAAAAAGAACAATTGGTAGAAGTAACGAAAAAACAAGAAATTTGTGAAGAAAAAATTTCAAAAATAAGTATTGAATCTAATAAAATTGCAGAACAATTAAGAAGAGATGAAAGAGAAGAAATTAGTAATAGAAGAAAATATGAACAAATATTAAGATTTGAAGGGAATAATGAGGGCTTTTATAAAGGAGTAAAAGAAATATTAAATGAAGGAATAAGAGGAGTTGAAGGGGCACTTATTTCAATTATTAAGGTTCCAGAAAAATATGAAAAAGCCATAGAAGCATCTATTTCAGGAAATTTACAAGATATTGTTGTTGAAAATAGTAATGTAGCAAAGAAATGTATTAAAATTTTAAAGGAAAGAAGAGTAGGAAAAGCTTCTTTCTTAGCTCTAGATACGATAAAAACTTTTGGAAAAAAGAATATCCCTTCTATTTCAGGAGTTATAGGAAGAGGATCAGAGTTGATAGAATATGATTCTAAATATAAAAAAATAATTGAGATGATTCTTGCTAATTTACTTGTTGTTGAGAATATGGATATAGCAGTTAATATTTCAAAGAAAAATTTATTTGCAGGAAATATAGTAACTTTACATGGTGAATATATCAGTGGTTCTGGAAGGATAACAGGAGGAAGTAATAGAAATTCAGCTGTTTCTCAAATGTTTGAAAGAAGAAAAGAATCAAAAAGATTAGAAAAATTATTAGAAGAATTAATAAATAAGATAAATGAAAATAAATTAAAACAAGAAAATTATTCTAAAAATATAGAAATGTTGGAAAATAAGACACAAGAATTGGATGTTTTAATTGAAAATTTAAGAAAAAATGTTAAAATTTATCATGAGGAGTTTGAAAATTTAAAATTAAAAGAAGAAAAACTATTGAAAGATAAAAATATCTATTTGGCAGAAAAACAAGAGGAAGAAAATTATGCTAGAGAGTATATGAAAAAAATAGAAAGTTCAAGTAAAGAAAAAAAGGATACAGAAAAAAAGACAGAAGATATTAAAATATCTATTGAGAAAAAATCACAGGATCTTAAAGAGATAAGTTTATCTTTAGTAAAATTGAAAGATGAATTTTCAGATATGAAGATTAAATTTTTAAATAGTAAAGATAGAATAATAACAATAAAAAATGATATTTATAAAAATGAAAGAGAAAAATTAGAATTAGAAGAAAATCAAAATTTAATAAAAGATAGAATTTTTAAACTTTCTGATGGAATAAAAAAAATAGAAGAAAAATTAAAAATAATAAATCAAGAAAGAGAAGAAAAAAATGTTCAATTTGAAAAAGAAAATATAAATTTAGAAGTTATGAAAGAAAGAAGTGATTTTTTAAATATTAAAGAAAAAGAATATATGGTTGAAATAAAAGAATTTGAAAATAAAATTTATAAGGAAGAAGAAAAACTAAAATTAGAAAAAGATAAATTAGCTAACTATAATGAAAAATTAGAATCATTAAAAGAAAATTTAAAAAGTTTAGAAAATATTAATAAAGAAAAAAAGATAGATAGAAATAATTATAAAGTTTCTATGGATAAAACTAAATATTTAAATAACAAACTAAAATCTTTTGAAACTGTTAATTTACTAGCAGTTGAAGAATTTAAAGAGTTAGATGAAAAATATAATTTTATAAAAAATCAAAAAGATGATCTAGAAAAAAGTAAAGGTTCTTTAATGGAAGTTATAGAAGATATTTCAAATAATATAAAAACTAGATTTTTAGATGCTTATGAAAATATTAATAAAAATTTTAATTTTATGTGTATGGAAACAATTGATAATTCTGAAGGTAGTTTAACATTGATAAACAAAGAAGATTATGAAAATTGTGGAGTAGAAATATATGTTAAATTTAAAAATAAAAAAAGACAATCATTAACATTATTATCAGGTGGAGAAAAATCAATGGTTGCAATAGCATTTATAATTGCTATATTTATGTATAAACCTAGTCCATTTACTTTTTTAGATGAGATTGAAGCAGCTTTAGATGAAAAAAATACAAAAAAACTTATTAATAAATTAAAAGAATTTACTGATAAATCACAGTTTATTTTAATAACTCATAATAAAGAGACTATGAGATCTTCAGATAGTTTATTTGGAGTTACAATGAATAAAAAAATAGGTATTTCTAAAATTGTACCAGTTAGATTGTAGGTTGAAAAAATTAAAATAAATTTTTTTTGCAATTTATCTAAATTAAAGGTAAAATATAATGATAGAAAGAAATTATAAAAAGAGGTAAGAATGAAGATTTTGTCATATTTGTATTTTCTTATTACAAGTTTAAGAAATTTATTATACGATAAGGAAATTTTAAAAATAAAGAAAATAGAAGATTTATTTGTTATATGCATAGGAAATATAACAGTTGGGGGAACAGGAAAAACTCCAGCAGTACAGTATTTTGCAAAAAAGTTAACAAGTGAGGGTAAAAAAGTTGCAGTTGTATCTAGAGGATATAGAGGAAAAAGAAAAGAAGATCCTTTAGTTGTTTCAGATGGAGAAAAAATATTTGTCACAGCTAAAGAAAGTGGGGATGAGCCTTATATTCATGCTTTGAATTTGAAGGTTCCCATAGTTGTTGGGAAAAATAGATATGAGGCAGCAAAATTAGCTAAAGAAAAATTTAATGTGGATACTATTATTTTAGATGATGGTTTTCAGCATAGAAAATTTTTTAGAAATTGGGATATAGTCTTAATAGATGCTACTAATCCATTTGGTTGGAATAATCTTTTACCTAAGGGAACTTTAAGAGAAAAATTTGATACAGCAGCTCAGAGATCTTCAGAGTTTATAATAACTAAATCTGATTTAATAGCTGAAAGAGATTTAAATAAATTAAAAAGATTTTTTAGAGGAAAGTATGGAAAGCCAGTTTCCGTAGCTAGACATGGGATAAAATGTCTTTATAATATAGAGGGAAATATGAAACCATTATTTTGGGTAAAAGGAAAAAGGGTTTTATTATTTTCAGGACTTGCAAATCCTTTAAATTTTGAAAAAACAGTAATATCTTTAGATCCAGAATATATAGAAAGAATAGATTTTTTAGATCATCATTCTTTTAAAAATAAAGATATAGAACTTATAAAAAAACGTGCTAGAGATATAAATGCTAGATATATAATTACAACAGAGAAAGATATAGTTAAAATTCCAAAGGATATAGAATGGGACAATTTATATGTTCTAAAAATAGAGTTTGATTTTTTAGAAAATAATTCTTTGGAATGTTTTAAAGGGGGAAAAGATGTTGGACTTTAATAGTCAAAGTGAATTTTTAGAAGAAAAAGGGAGATTTTTTAGAAAAAATACGTATTTTACTTTAAATAATAATGGAATAATAAATAGAAAAGAATTCAATAATATAATTCCATTATCTGTATATACTGATGATATTCAAAAATTTATAAATTATTCGATGGAATTCTATAATGAATCTGAAGATAAGGAAATAAGAAAAATTTCAAGAATGACAACAGAAAAAGATGAAAAACTAGATAAAAATATGTTAAAACTAATTGCAAAAGGAAGCTATAAGCATGTATTACCATATTGTAAAGAAATGTATTTTAGAGATGAAAACAAATTTTTTAAGACATTATTTAATTATGTTCTTATGGATAATATGGATTTTAATAAAGGAATACAAGTTTATTCTATGAGAGAGTATTTTAAAAAATATGGATATGTTGATATAGTTATGGATTTAGTTATTTGTTTTGTTACTAAAATGAGATCAGATTTTCATGATTTTGAATATGCTTGTGAATCTCTAGTTTCAAAAGAAGAATTAAAAGAAAAAATAATGAATAATAAAGAAAAATTTATGACAAAAGAAGGTTTTAAAATAGTTTCATATTTTAAAGTTTTAAATTCTTTTGAATATCAAGAAGAAAAAAAATATATTTCAATTTTGGTGAAAAAAATAGATGAGTTTAATGAAAAAAATCAAAAAACTATTGATGAAATAGAAAGAGAAATTTTAACTAAATTATTTATATAATGGAGGAAACTCATGATAAATTATTTTAATAGTAAATTAATGACAATTATAAAAGGAAAACATACAAAATTAGAAATTATTAATAAATTAGTTGAACTTGTAGATAACAATACAAACTTAATAGTGGATAAAAAAGGGTTCTCAAAGAATTTACATGAGCGAGAAAAAATTGGGAGTACTTGCATAGGAATGGGGATAGCTATTCCACATGCAAGATGCGAAGGATTAAAAGATTTAGTAATTGCGATTGGTTTATTGGAAGAGCCTGCATTATATGATTCTTTAGATAGCGAACCTATTAAAATAGTTGTTTTGGTAGGAGCACCAAAGGAAAAAAGTTCAGAATATTTGGTTTTATTATCACAGTTAGCTAAAATATTTAGAAGTAAAAATAATAGAGAAATAATAAAAAGTGCAAGGAATCAAAAAGAACTAATAGAATCTATTATGGAAATAGAGGATTAATGGAGAGAAGTTATGAAAATAGGTATTTATGGTGGAAGTTTTAATCCTCCTCATCAAGGTCATGAAAATATATCAAAATTAATTATAGATAAATTAAATTTAGATAAATTGTTAATAATTCCAATAGGAACGCCTTGTCATGGAAAGACAGATCTTATAGATTCAAATGAAAGATATAAGTTATGTGAATTATGTTTTAATGATATAGATAAAGTTGAGCTTTCTAGAATAGAAATAGATTTAGATGAAACTTCTTATACTTATGATACATTGAATAGGATAATTGAAAAATATGGGAAAAATCATGAATATTTTGAAATTATAGGGGAAGATTCGGCAGCTTATTTTGATAAATGGAAGGATTATAAAAAAATTTTAGAATTAGCAAAAGTGGTTGTTCTAAAAAGAAGAGGTTATAAAAGTGTAATTAATTCTGATAACATTATAGAAATTGAAAATGATTATTACGATGTTTCTTCTAGCAAAGTAAGAGATAACATAAGAAGTAGTAAAAATTGTGAAGGATTTTTAAAAAAAGAAGTCTTAGAATATATTAAAAAGAAAAAACTATATAAATAAAAGCCTCTTCTTCTTGAAGAGGTTTTTTATAAAGAAAAATATTTTTTTAAATAATAAGCTACCCCATCTTCAATATTAGAAAGAGTTTCAGTTTTAATAGAATTTTTTAGTTTAAAGCTACTATTTTTCATAATGACAGGATGACCAACCATTTTTAACATATCTAAATCATTTTCAGCATCTCCAAAAGCAATAATATCACATATTGAAATGTTTAATTTTTCTGAAAGTAATTTAATTCCATTTCCTTTAGTGGCATTAATGCTAACAATATCTAAACAAGTTGGATGAGAGATAGTTATATCTAAAAAATTAGAAAATAAATTAATCATTTCATCTTTTAGGGAAATTATATAATCTTCTTTTCCTTTAACAATTAATTTAATCATTTTTGGAAAATTCTTTTTGTTTTCTAATTCAACAATATTATATTGATGTTCTAAAGTAACAACTTTATTTTTGTTTAAATTATCAATAAAAAGTTTATCTTTATAAAATCCATTATAGTTAATATTTTTTTTTCTGAAAAAATTTATAAGTTCTTCTACAATTTTTTCATCAATAGGATATTCATAAATTAAATTTTCATGTTTGTCATAAATACTAGCACCATTATTACAAATAAAATAAGCATTGATACCTAAAAAATCTCTATAAGGAATAATAGAACCTATACCTCTTCCAGAAGCAAAGGCAAAGTCAATACCTTTTAAATTCAGTTCATATAAAATTTTTTTTGTTTTTTTTGAAATTTCTCTTTTGTCATTTAAAAGAGTACCGTCTAAATCACTAACTATTAGCTTCATAATATCTCCTTTAAATTATTCATTTTTGCAATAAAAATTAACTTCTGTGCCATCTATTAAATTTAAAATATACCAAGTATATCCAATTTTTAAACCACTAGCTCCACAATTTTGAAAAAATGCAATGAATTCACTTTGCATAATTTCATTTAGTTTTTCAGTTGTAATAATAGTTCCTTCTATTTTAAAAATATCTTCTAAAGTCATTATTCTACCTCCATATGTCGTATCTTATTTATAGTATAAAATGTTTCAAAGATATATTCAAGAATTTTATAAAATTCTTTACAAAAACTTTTAAAAATAATATACTTAAATTATATTTTAACTAGAGGAGGTATTAAAATGATAAGTTTTAAAAATGATTATAGTGAGGGGGCTCACCCTAAAATAATAGAGGCATTATTAAAAACAAATTTATTACAAACTGATGGGTATAGTGAAGATGAATACACAAAAGAAGCCTATGATAATATAAAAAATAAACTAAAATGTAATAGTTGTTATATTCGTTTTTTGGTAGGGGGGACTCAAACTAATTTAACAGTAATATCTCATGTTTTAAAACCTTATCAAGCGGTTATTTCTGCAGAAACAGGGCATATAAATTCTCATGAAACAGGAGCTATAGAAGCTACAGGTCATAAAATTAGATTGATAAAAACAGAAGATGGAAAATTATCTCCTAAAGTAATTGATAGTTTATTATCAAGCCATACAGATGCTCATAATGTAGAACCTAAGATGGTTTATATTTCTAATCCAAATGAATTAGGAGTTATTTATAAAAAGAAAGAATTAGAACTATTGTTTCAGCATTGTAAAGAAAAAGGGTTATATCTATTTATAGATGGAGCAAGATTAGCTTCAGCTTTAGCTTCTAGTAATAATGATATTTTATTTGAAGATTATAAAAACTTATGTGATATTTTATACATTGGTGGAACAAAATGTGGAGCTTATTTTGGAGAAGGAGTTATATTTTTTAATGAAAAATTAACAGAAGGATTTCAATATAGTATTAAACAAAGAGGAGCTTTGTTTGCCAAGGGAAGATTATTAGGAATTCAATTTAATGAGTTATTTAAAGAAAACTTATATTGGGAAATAGGAAAACATTCTAATTTAATGGCTAAAAAATTAAAAGATAATTTTATAGAAAAAAATATAAAATTATATAAAGAATCTTATAGTAATCAATTATTTGTAATTATTTCTAATGATATATTAAAAGAATTGGAGAAAAAATATAAATATGAAATTCAGGAAAGATATGAAGAAGAATCTATAGTTAGATTTGTAACATCTTGGGCAACCACAGAAGAAAATATAAATTTATTTATAGAAGATTTTAATAAAATTTGTAAATAAAAAAAGACTGCTTTCAGTCTTTTTTTTATACAATTTTAGTAGTCCAATTTTCTACATTCCAAATTTCTGTAGCTATATCTTGGTAAAATTCAGGTTCATGACTAACTAAAAGAATAGTACCTTTAAATTCTTGTAAAGCTTTTTTTAATTCATTTTTAGCATCCACGTCTAGATGGTTAGTTGGTTCATCTAAAATTAAAAAATTAGATTCTCTTAACATTAATTTACATAAACGAACTTTAGCATTTTCTCCACCTGATAAAACTTGAATTTGACTAGTAATATGATCATTTGTAAGTCCGCATTTTGCTAAAGCTGATCTTGCTTCATAATTAGTTAGGCTAGGAAATTCATTCCAAATAAAATCTAAAGCAGTTATTCCTTTGATATTTTCTTCTTGTTCAAAATATCCAGTTTCTAAAAATTGACCCTGTTCAACTTCTCCAGACATAGAAGGTATGATTCCCAAAATAGTTTTTAAAAGAGTAGATTTTCCAAGACCATTAACACCTTTAATTGCAATTTTTTGGTTACGTTCAATTGAAAAATTTAATTTTTTAGTCAAAGGTTCGTTGTATCCTATAACTAAATCTTTGGCAATGATTATTTCTCTACTAGGAGTTCTGGCAGTTTTAAAATTAAATGTTGGTTTTATTTTTTCTTTAGTAATTTCAATAATATTCATTCGATCTAACTTTCTTTGTCTATCTTTAGCAAGATTTGTAGTGGCAACTCTTGCTTTGTTTTTTGAAATAAAATCTTTAAGATGTGCAATTTCTTTTTGTTGTTTTTTATAAGCTTGTTCTAGTTGTTTCTTTTTTAATTCATGCATTTTCATAAATTCATAATAATCACCTGTATAACGAGTAAGGGTGGCATTTTCAACATGGTAAATAACATTGGTAACATCATTTAAGAAAGGAATGTCATGAGAAACTAAAATAAAAGCATTTTCATAATTTTTTAAGAAATTTTTAAGCCATATAATATGATTTTCATCTAAAAAGTTAGTTGGTTCATCAAGAATTAATATCATAGGATTTTCAAGAAGAACTTTTGTAAGTAAAATTTTAGCTCTTTGTCCTCCAGAAAGTTCAGAAACATCTTTATCAAGACCAATTTCAATTAATCCTAATCCAGAAGCATATTCTTCTATTTTAGAATCTAAAGAATAGAAATCAGAACTTTCTAATATAGATTGAATTTCTCCAACTTCTTCCATAAGAAAATCCATTTTTTCAGAATCACAATCAGCCATTTTGTCATAAAGTTCTAACATTTCTTTTTCTAGATCAAACATATGATTAAAGGCAGAACGAAGAATATCACGAATAGTTTTTCCTTTCTCAAGAGTGCTATACTGATCTAAATATCCTGTAGTAATATGATTACACCATTGAATGTTTCCTTCATCAGGAACAAGAGAACCGGTTATTATATTTAAGAAAGTAGACTTACCTTCTCCATTAGCTCCGACTAAACCAACATGTTCTCCTTTTAAAAGACGAAAGGAAGCATCTTCTAATATAGTTCGCGAGCCATAGCCGTGGCTTACATTTTTAACATCTAAAATACTCATTATTTTTCTCCTTAAATTTTTATAGTACTAATAGTATAACAAAAAAAATAAAAAGAGTTAAATCTTTTTTAGATATAACTCCTTAAATTTTCATTGAATTTTATTTTAATTTATTTCCAACATTCAACATGTTCTGTTAAACCAATATCTTCAGCTTTAAAAACAGGATCTTTACCAGCTGCTTTTTGAGATAGATAATCATCAAGACAACGTTTAGCAATTTTTCCAAGTCTAATAATAGCATAAATATTTATAATAGTCATTAATCCCATAAATAGATCAGCTAAATTCCATACAAAACCAAGTTTAGCAACACTTCCGAAAGCGATCATTAATAGACATGACAGTCTATATAAATTTAAATAAAATTTATTTTTTGAAAGAAATTGAATATTTGCTTCTCCATAATAGTAGTTTCCAATAAGAGAACTAAAAGCGAATAAGAATATACAAATTGCAATAAAAATTTCTCCAAAACTTCCAATTTGAGAAGTAAGAGCTTCTTGAGTAAGTTGAATTCCAGAAAGATCTGAATTTTTGTAGATTCCTGTGATTAAGATTAAAAATGCAGTTGATGAACAAACAATAATTGTATCAGTAAAAACAGATAAAGTTTGTACTAATCCTTGTTTAACTGGATGAGAAACATGAGCTGTTGCAGCAGCATTAGGTGCACTACCCATACCAGCTTCGTTAGAAAATAATCCTCTTTTGATTCCTTGCATCATAGCTATACCAATTGCTCCACCAGCAAATTGTTGAGGACCAAAAGCATCAGAAATTATTAACATAAAAATTCCAGGTATTTTAGTTATATTCATAGCTAAGATAATAAAAACAACAGTTACATAAAGAACAGCCATAATAGGAACTATTTTAGATACAACTCCTGCAATTCTTTTAATTCCACCAAAAATGATTAAACCAGTTAAAGCAAATAAAATAATAGCAGCATAACTTCTATTAAGGCCAAAGGCTCTATTAAAGGCAAAGGAAATAGTGTTTGATTGAACAGAGTTAAATACTAATCCATAAGTAATAGAAATTAATATTGCAAAAGTGACTCCAAGCCATTTTAGATTAAGAGCTTTTTCAATATAATATGCAGGTCCACCAACAAAGTTGTCACCACGTTTTTCTTTGTAAAGTTGTCCTAAAGTTGATTCAACAAAAGCAGAAGCTGCTCCAAGTAAAGCAATAAGCCACATCCAGAAAACCGCTCCAGGACCACCAATTGCAACAGCAAGAGCAACTCCAGCTAAGTTACCTGTACCAACTCTAGACGCTGTACTAATACAAAAAGCTTGAAATGATGATACCCCATTTTTAACTCCACCAGTTCCTTCTTTTAAAAGAATAATCATTTCTTTTAGTAATCTAAATTGAACAAATTTAGTTTGAAAAGAAAATAATAACCCGGCCCCAATTAATAATATAATAAGCACATACGACCATAAGATATTATTAAGAAAATCTACCATTGACGAAATAAAAACCATATATCCTCCCTTGTTTTAAATAAAATTTTGAATAATTAAAAAATTATATCAACAAATTATAAAGTATTTAAACAATAAATGCAAGCAATATTTTTTGAAAAAGCATTAAAATAAGACTAGAAATAATGAAATAAAAGTTGACTAAAGTATTGATATATGGTAACATTTAGCAAGTGGAATACTTGTGTATACACAAGTATTCTGTAGAATATTTTTTAGTTTTTAACAAAATTTAATATAAAATTTTAGGGAGGATGTTATGAAAAAATTAAAAATGATTCATAAGATTTTTATTGGTTTAATGTCGGGGATTTTAGTGGGGGCTTTATTATATCCATTCAAAGAAACTCCAATTGTAAGCAAATATATTTTAGGATTTGTATTTCAGCTATTAGGTCAAGGATTTTTAAGATTAATAAAAATGATAATAGTACCATTAGTTTTTGTATCTTTAGTAAATGGAACAGCAGCTATGAATGATGTAAAAAAATTAGGTAGTATTGGGATAAAAGCAGTTTTATTTTTTATGAGCACAACAGCTCTTGGTATAGTTTGTGCAATTTTTGGTGCAAATATATTTAATCCTGGAAAAGGAGTTATGATACAAAATTTAGAACAAACAAAATTTGTAGCTAAAGAAGCAGGTTCTTTTGTTAATGTTTTGCTTAACATTATTCCTAAAAATCCCTTCAAGGCATTAGTTGAAGGAAATATGTTACAAGTTATTTTCTTTGCTATAATGGTTGGAATAGTTCTTACTGTCATTGGAGAAAAAGGTCAAAAAATTAAAAATATATTTGAAGAAGCGAATGAGTTAATGTTAAAAATGGTAGAAATAATAATGAAATTAGCTCCTCTAGGAATATTTGGTTTAATAGGTAAAACTTTTATTACTTTAGGATGGGGAGCAATGAAACCTCTAGCTGCTTTTATAGGAGTAACTTACATAATACTAATATTTCATGCTTTAGTGACATATCAAGTATTACTTCGTATAATTGCTAAAGAAAGTCCAATAAACTTTTTCAAAAATATTTTAGGTTCAATAACACTTGCTTTTTCAACTGCAAGTAGTGCGGCATGTATACCTTTAAATTTAAAATTATTAAAAGAAAAATTTAATGTATCTGAAAAAGTATGTGCATTCACTATACCATTAGGAGCAACAATAAATATGGATGGGACTGCAATAATGCAAGGAGTTGCGACAGTGTTTATAGCTCAATTATATAATGTTAGTTTAACAACAAATGATTATTTTATAGTAGTTTTAACAGCTGTTTTAGCTTCAATAGGAACTGCAGGAGTACCCGGAGTTGGGACAATTATGTTATCAATGGTAATAGTTCAGGTGGGATTACCTTTAGAAGGAATAGGACTTATAATGGCTGTTGATAGAATAGTTGATATGGGAAGAACTACTGTAAATGTAACAGGAGATCTTGTTTGTTCTTTAATTGTTGATAGAGTTGAAAAAAGAAAAGAATTGAAAAATTAAAAGAATTAAAATATAAGTTGAAAAAAAATAAAAAATTAGTTATAATATTGAGTAAATAAAAAAGGAGAAGAGGCTCTCCTAAAAATTCAAAGATTATTTGGGTTTTGAAATGCTTGAAAAAGATGATGGCTTCTGTAAATATAATTTTATATTTACAGAAGCTTTTTTGATTTTTATTAAAATTTTAAGGAGGAAATATGTTATTTAGTTTTGCATTTTTTATTTTGGTAGCTATGTTTTTAGCAAAAGTTTTTGAGAAGTTAAGATTACCATCTCTATTAGGAATGTTACTTACTGGTATTTTATTAGGAGGTTATTCTAAAAATTATTTTGTGGATATTTTAGGTTATGATTATTTAAATAGTTTTTTTATATCAGATAAAATTTTATCTATTTCTTCAGATTTAAGACTTTGTGCTCTAATAATTATATTAATAAGAGCAGGACTTGGAATAGATAAGAAAGTACTGAATAGAATAGGTAAAGTTGCAATAAGAATGGCTTCTATTCCATGTTTATTAGAGGGGTTTACTATAATGATAGTGACTCATTTATTATTAGGTTATAATTATTTTATATCAGGATGTTTGGGATTTATTATTGCAGCAGTATCTCCTGCAGTTGTAGTTCCAGAAATGTTGGAATTGAAAGAGAAAGGTTATGGAAAAGAAAAAGATATACCTACAATTATATTAGCAGGAGCTTCAATAGATGATGTATTTGCAATAACTTTATTTTCTTCTTTTTTAGCCATGGCTATGGGTCAAGGAGTGAATATTTATTTAGAAGTTATTAAAATTCCATTGAGTATAATTATAGGTATAACTTTAGGAATTCTAGCAGGAGAGATTCTAGTTAGAATATTTAAAAAATATCACACTAGAGATACAAGAAAAGCAATAATTTTTATGATGATAGCAGCAGTATTTCATGAATTAGAAAATATAAAAATGTTTCCAATTGCAAGTTTATTAGGAATAATGGCTATGGGGTTTATGATATTGGAAAGAAATCCTAAATTAGCTAAGAGACTATCTTTAAAGTTTAATAAGATATGGGTTTTTGCTGAAATTTTATTATTTGTATTAATAGGTGCCGCGGTAAATGTGGGGGTAATATTTAATTCAGGAATTATAGGAGTGATGATAATTATAATAGGTTTGTCTGGAAGAATGCTTGGAGTTGGAATTTCATTAATAGGATCCAATTTAAATAATAAAGAAAGAGTATTTTGTGGATTAGCATATACACCCAAAGCCACAGTACAAGCAGCTATTGCAGGAATTCCTCTTATGATGGGAGTTCCTCATGGAGAAACATTACTTGCAATAGGAGTTTTATCAATAATTATAACTGTGCCAATAGGTGTTTTAGGTATTAGAATAGGTAGAAAAGAATTATTGTAATTAAAAGAAAAGTTCAATTATCATTTTAAAAGTAGTTATAGATGCTACAACTAAAAAAACAGGTCTAATGAACTTAGCTCCTTTTAAAATTGCAAATTTAGCTCCACACTGAGCTCCTATAAAAGAAAAAAAGCTTAAAGGAACAGAATAAAGATAGGCAATTTTTCCTAAAAAAATAAAGACTAAAAGGCTAGCAATATTAGCTATTAAGTTTATTAATTTAGCATTACCTGAGGCCTGTATAAAATCAAAGTTATATATTTTAATAAAGGCAAATATTAAAAAGGAACCTCCTCCAGGTCCAAAAAATCCAATATAAAAACTTATAAAAAAGGCCCATAAAGTTCCATTAAAAGTATTTTTTTTATTGATTCCTTTAAATTCACTAGATAATCCCATAGTTTTGTTTGTAAAAGTATAAATAGTAACACTTAATAAAAGAATGATAACAATAGGCCCTAAGAATTTAGCATCTATAAGATTAAGAACATATACTCCTAAGCAAGCACCTATCAAAGAGGAAATAACTGGATATTTTAGAGCTTTAAAATTAACTTTTCCAGAAGTAATATACTTTAAACTACTTCCAACGGTTGAAAAAGTTCCAGACATTTTATTACATCCAAGAGCGATATGAATAGGTAAGCCAGAAGAAATATAAGCAGGAACAGTTATTAATCCACCACCACCAGCAATAGCATCTATAAAAGATCCAATAAAGCAAGCTATAGCTAAAAATATAAAGGTTGTAATACTAAAGTTTGAAAAAAAGTCATTGAACATAAGTTCCTCCTAAAAGAAAAAGTAGTATATTATAATAATTAATATTATAACAAATAAAAAAAAATAGTCTAATAAAATTTTATTTTTTTTAAAAAATATAGTATACTGTATATCAGATTTAAAAATAGGAGGAAAGATGAAGGAAATAAATAAATTTTTATTTAGTTTTATATTTGTTTCTCTTCTTTTTATTCAAGAAGAGAAATGTATGGGAAGTTTTTTTAAGAAAGAATCAATAATAACTGATATTAAATATGAAAAAATAGAAGTAAATAAACTAGAGGACATATATAGTGAAAGAGAAGGAGATTTTGTATTTAGTGAACTAAATATTGACCTTAGAAAATTATCTGTAGTCAAAAGAAAAGAAGCTTTTATAAGATTGATGCTACCTTCAATAAAGGTTGTTCATAAAGAAATTTTGAATAATAAAAGGATAGTATCTATTTTAAAAAGTAGAGAAAATTATACACTTGAGGAAGAAGAATATTTAAAAAGAATATTTAAAAAATATAAAGTAAAGTATAAAGATTTTAAAACATTAGAATCAAAAATGGTAATATATCCAACTTCTTTAATTTTAGCTCAAGGAGGATTAGAAAGTGCTTGGGGAACTTCAAGATTTTTTAGAGAGGGTAATAATGCTTTTGGAATATGGTCTTCAAATAAAACTGAACCAAGGATAGCTGCAAAATCTTCAAGGAAAACTTTTACTGCTCATTTAAGAAGTTATGGAACATTAAAAGAAACGGTAGAAGATATATGTATGCTAATTTCAAGAGCTGAGGCATATAAAAAAGTAAGAGATTATATTAATGAAGGAGAGAATTCTTATAAAATCGCAGAAGGGTTGATTAGATATTCAGAAGAAGGAAGAGTTTACGTAAAAAAAATAAAAGGAACATTAAAATATAATCATTTAGAAAAATATGATAAATAAAAAAGAAGAGGAATTTCCTCTTCTTTTTTAATAGGTTAGATAATTATATCTCCGACATTAATATTTAAATAATTAATTAAATCTTTAGGTGTTATTTCAATTTGAAGTCCTCTTACTCCTCCACTTAAAACAATAGTTTTATGTTTTAAAGCACTTTCGTGTATAAAAGTAGTGTGTTTTTTCTTTATTCCAATAGGAGAACATCCTCCTCTAACATAACCAGTATAGGAAGTTAAATCTTTTAAGTGTAACATCTCTACTTTTTTGCATTTAGCTAATTTTGCAAGTTTTTTTAAATCAATTGAATCTCCTCCTGGAATACAAGCAATGATAAGTTCTTTTTTTTCATTAAGCAAAGACAGAGTTTTAAATATAATTTCTAAATCAAGACCAGTTTCTAAAGCAACATGAATAGCTCCTAAGTCATTTTCATCAACTTTATATTGTTTTAAATTATATTTGATTTTATGTTTATCTAGTTCTCTAACAGCGTTAGTTTTTTTCATTTAAGGCCTCCTAAAAATATTCTAATTGTTATTTTAACATATTTTTAAAAAAAATAGAAATTATGATATAATAAAAACAGATGAGAGATTAAAAAATTAGGAGGAAAAAAATGATAAAAAGATATAATCAAGGGAAAAGATTAAGTGAAGCTGTTATATATAATGGGGTGGCATATTTATGTGGACAATGCTGTCATGAAGAAAATGAGGGAAAGAAAGATGTGAAATGTCAAACAAAAGAAGCTTTAGAAAATATAGAAAGAGTTTTAAAAGATATAGGATCTGATAAAACTAAAATATTATCAGCTACAATTTATTTGAAAGATATTAGTTACTTTGATGATATGAATGAAATATGGGATAATTGGGTATTAGATGGGTACTCTCCAGCTAGAGCTTGTGTTGAAGCAGCTTTGGCAGAAAAGGAATTATTAGTAGAAATAGTAGTAACAGCAGCAGTATAATTTTCATTTTAGGAGGACAAGATTGAAAAAAGAAAGTATTTTTATTAAAGGAATTAATAAATCTTTTAATGGTGAAGTAGTTTTAAAAAATATAGATTTAGAAATTAAAGGGGGAGAATTTTTCTCTATTTTAGGACCTTCAGGTTGTGGAAAGACAACATTACTTAGAATATTAGCAGGATTTATTGAGGCGGATAATGGAGTTGTGTATTTAGGAAATAAGGATATATCAGATTTACCGTCTAATCTTAGGCCAATAAATACTATATTTCAAAAATATGCTTTATTTCCTCATTTATCAGTATATGAAAATATAGCTTTTTCTTTAAAATTAAAAAATAAATCTAAACAGTTTATTGATGAAGAAGTAAAAAAAATGCTTAAAATGATAGATTTAGAAGGATATGAAAATAAAAAGCCTAATCATTTAAGCGGTGGACAACAGCAGAGAGTATCCATAGCAAGAGCGTTAATAAATAAACCTAAAGTTTTATTGCTTGACGAGCCATTATCAGCTTTAGATGCAAAGTTAAGACAAACATTATTGATTGAGTTAGACAATATACACGAAGAAGTAGGTATTACTTTCATATTCATAACTCATGATCAACAGGAAGCACTTTCTATTTCTGATAGAATTGCAGTTATGAATAAAGGTGAAATTCTTCAAGTAGGATCTCCTGCAGAGGTTTATGAATCTCCAGATGATATGTTTGTTGCAGATTTTATAGGAGAAAATAATTTTATTGAGGGAAAGGTTATAAAAATTAATAGTGAAAATCATGCTACTTTATATAATAAAAAATATGGAGAGATACTTTTTGAAATAGATAAAGAAATAAACTTAGGAAATAAAGTTAAGTTATCAATAAGGCCGGAAAAAATAAAAGTTACAAAGAGCTTTCCTAAAAAAATAGATAATAGATTTAATGTTTTGAAGGTTTATGTTCATGAAGTTATATATACAGGTTTTCAAAGTAAATATTTTGTATGGGTAAATGGAAATGAAAATATTTCTATGAGAGCCTTTAAACAGCATGCTATTTATTTTGAAGATGATGATACTAGTGTTAAGTGGGATGAGGAAGCTTATATTTCTTGGAATTCAGAAGATAGTTATTTAGTAGAAGTTGTTGAGGGTGAGTTCAATGAGAAAAGATAAAAAGGGAATAAACTATACATTACCAATAACTTTATGGCTGACTATTTTCTTTTTAATTCCTATGGGAATAGTTTTGATTTATTCATTTTTAAAGAAGGGACTTTATGGGGGAGTTGAACTAGAGTTATCTTTTGAGGCGTTTAAAATATTTTTAAATCCAATGTTTTTAAAAATAGTATTTAAAACAATTTTAATGAGTTTAGGAGTAACTATTATAACTTTAATAATAGCAGTTCCAACTGCTTATTATATTGTTAAATCTCCATATAAAAAAATGTATATTTATCTCATAATAATACCATTTTGGACTAACTTTTTAATAAGAATTTACTCATGGATGGCTATTTTGGGACATAATGGTTTTGTAAATATGTTTTTAAAAAAAATAGGATTGATAGATAGTTCAATACAATTTTTATATAATACAGGAGCGGTTATTTTAATTTCAGTTTATACAAGTTTACCGTTTGCAATACTTCCATTATATTCAATAATAGATAAATTTGATTTTTCTTTAATGGATGCAGCTAGAGATTTAGGAGCAACCAATAAAGAAGCTTTTTTTAAAGTGTTTTTACCAAATATAAAGTCAGGAATATTTACAGCAGGAATATTTACTTTTGTTCCTATGTTAGGTTCTTATGTTATTCCTAAATTAGTTGGGGGGGTTAATTCGATATTTATGGGAAACGTTATTGCTCGGCAATTAACTGAAACTAGAAATTGGCCATTAGCAGCAACAATATCTTCAGTTTTAATATTAATAACAATGATATTTGTTTTATTAGGTTCAATAACTAAAAAAAGAGGTGGTGATTATGAATAAAAGAAAAACATCTTTATTTTTCTTTATTTTTTCAATGGTATTTTTTTATTTACCTCTTTTAGTAATAGTTATTTATTCTTTTAATGAGGGTAAATCAATGGTCTGGCAAGGATTTTCTGTAAAGTGGTATAAGGAATTATTTTTATACTCAGATGAACTTTGGAGAGCTTTTAGATATAGTATATTTATAGCAATAATTTCAAGTGTCGTTTCTACAACGTTAGGAACTTTAGGAGCGATAGGTATTCATTGGCATAAATTTAAATATAAAAAGTATTTAAAAGTGTTGGGATATTTACCACTAATAGTTCCAGATATTATAATGGGGGTATCTCTTTTAATATTATTTGTAACAGTTAAATTAAAGTTAGGTTTGATAAGTATTATAATTGTTCATACAACATTTAATATACCTTTTGTTTTATTTATTGTTTTAGCAAGGTTGTCAGATTTAGATTATTCAATTGTAGAAGCTGCGTATGATTTAGGAGCAACAGAAATGGAAACTTTAAAAAAAGTTATAATACCAATGTTACGTCCTGCTATAATTTCAGGTTTTTTAATTGCAATAACTCTTTCTTTTGATGATTTTGTGGCAACTTTTTTTGTGGCAGGACCAGGAATAACAACTTTACCTTTAAGAATTTATTCAATGATTAGGTTAGGAATATCTCCGGTAATTAATGCGTTATCAGTTCTATTTATTGGTTTTGCAGTCACCTTAACATTATCAACAACGAAATTACAAAAATATTTTATAAAATAATTAAACTAAATATTGAAAAAGTCAGTCAAAAGGTAGTAATTATATTTGTTTGGAGGAAAAAATTATGAAAAAATATTTAAAAACAATTCTTATATCAATGACTTTAGTTCTTTTAGGAGGATGTTCTTTTATAGGAGGAAATAAAGCGGAAAGAATAGCTAAGTATAATGATATCAGAGCAACTTTTGTGACAACGCAAGGAGAAATAAGCTTTTATTTATATCCAGAGGCAGCACCAATAACAGTTACAAATTTTGTTAATTTAGCATTAAGAGGTTATTATGATAATACGATATTTCATAGAGCTGTTGAAAATTTTATAGTACAAGGTGGAGATCCAACAGGAACAGGAAAAGGAACTCCAGGTTATAAAATAAAAGATGAATTTGTAGATTGGCTAGATTTTTATCAAACAGGAATGTTAGCAATGGCTAATGTTGGGCCTAATACAGGTGGAGGACAATTTTTCATAACTCTTTATCCAGCAGATTTTTTGAACCAAAAACATACTGTTTTTGGAGAAGTAATTTCTAGAATAGATGGAGAAAGAATTAAAAAATTAGAAAAAGGAGACGTTATAAAAACTATAAAAATAACAGGTCACGCAGATTTACTTTTGGCAATGAATCAAAAGCAAGTGAAAGAATGGAATAAAAAAATAGATAAAAAGTATCCTAAGTTAAAAAAATATCCATTGAAACCACTTTCTGACTTTGGACCAGAAGTAAATGAATATAAAAAAGAATTAGAAAGAATATATACTCCTAAACAAAAAGAAGAAGAAGATAAAGAATATATAGTACCCAAATTAATAAGAGCAGTTGAAAAAAAGCTTCAAGACTAATAAATGACCCCGTTAATGAAAATTTATTAATGGGGTCATTTGTTTTAAAATAAAGTTTTACAAAACAAAAAAAATTATATACAATTATTATAAAAAATAAAAAAATTTAATTGGGAGGAGAAATGAAAATTTTTGTGCTAATTTTTTTAGGAATAATTGGTGGTAGAATAGCTAAAAAATTAAAAGTTCCAGCAGGATCTATGTTAGGTTCTATCTTTGTAATGATTATTTATAATTATTTTTTCAAAGAAATAATATTGTCATCTAATTTTAGAATATTAGTTCAAATATTAACAGGAGCATATATAGGATCAAAAATTCAAAGTAAAGATATTAAAGAATTTAGATACATATTAAAGCCAGCTCTTATTATTTTGTTAACTATGGTATTTTTAAATTTAATAATGGTTTTTTTTATGCTTAAATTTACAGATATGGATTTTGTAACAGCAGTGTTTGCAACTTCTCCAGGAGGACTTTCAGATATGGCAATAATTGCTTATGACTTTGGAGCGGATGTGGGTAAAATTACAATCTTACAGTTAGTAAGACTTCTTTCTGTAATAATAATAATTCCTAGTATAATTCAAATTTTATTGAAAAAATTTAATTATATTTCTATTGAAGAAAAGAATATAAAAAAAATAGTTAGAAAAAAATTATCAAAAGAAGAAGACATATTAAAAATAATGATAACTTTTATAATAGGACTTTCTGGAGGAATATTAGGAACCATCTTAAATATACCTGCAGGTCCAATGACTTTTGCGATGATATTTACAGCAATATATAATATAAAATTAAAAAAAGCATATTTTCCATCAAAGATTAAAGATTTAGCTCAAGTTTTAGCAGGGATTTTGATAGGGTCAAAAGTAACTATTGATGATATAATTCAAATTAAAGCAATAGGTGTTCCTGTTTTAATTGTTATTGTAGG
Source organism: Fusobacterium sp. JB019 (assembly GCA_030673965.1). NCBI lineage: Bacteria > Fusobacteriati > Fusobacteriota > Fusobacteriia > Fusobacteriales > Fusobacteriaceae > Fusobacterium > Fusobacterium sp. JB019. The sequence continues at coordinate 84,196 of JAUTCN010000010.1, forward strand.
TTTTATTTTGATGAATATTATATTGGGAACTTTGGTTTATAAAGCGAGTGATTTTAATTTAGCTACTTCCTTTTTTTCAGCTTCTCCAGGAGGTATGACAAATATTTCTATAATTGCAGAAGATTTTGGAGCAGATACTCCTAAAGTTACTATTATTCAATTGATGAGATTGATAGGGATAATAGCTTTTTATCCAATCTTTATAACTGTAGCTATAAAGATATTAAAGATTTAGGAGAAATGTATACAATAAAACAATAAAATGTGATACAATATTAAATATTTATATTTAAATACATTTAGGGGGCAGTTTATGTTAAAAGGAAGAAAAAATATAAGTGATTATATATATGACACAATAAAAGAGGAGTTTATTTCTGGAGAATTGGAATTTGGAGATAAAATCGTAGAGACAGAATATTGCAAAAAATTAAATGTAAGTAGAACTCCCTTAAGAGAAGCTATAAAAAAGTTAGAAATAGAAGGAATAGTTGAAAGGTCATTAAATGGTAGAATAAAAATAATGGATATGGATGAAAATAGAATTAGAGAGATGGCTAAAATAAGAATGGCATTAGAGGATATCATTCTAGAGAATGTAGGCAGAAGTAAAAATTTAAAAGAAGCAATTAAGGAATTAAAAGAAAATTTAAAACTTACAAAGTTTCAAATCTCTTCTGAAAATTGGAGAGAGGCAAGAAAATTATTTGTAGAATATAATGATATTTTATATAAATACTCTGAGTTAGAATTCACAATAAAAATTTTAAATTCATATACTTTTATATTGTCTAAGCTTAGAAAAAAAGCTTTAACAGAAAATGAAAGAGTTAAAGAAGCTTATGAAGAGCATGTTACAATGGTAAAATTTCTTGAAGAAGGAAAAATAAAACAGGCTAAAGATCTAAATAGAAAACATCTATTTTCTTCTAAAACAGCAATTATAAAATATTTTAATAATAAAAAATAACTTAAGATAAAAATAAAAAATCTAAGGATTTTATTCCTTAGATTTTTTTTATTTTTTAGTAAACTATAATAGAACAATAAAAATTAAAATGAGACCATATCTTTAGAAAAAAAACTAAATTCATATAAAATAAACTTGACAAAGAGAGATAAATAAAATATAATTACCTCAAGAATAAATGTATACAATTACACAAATGCTGAATGTGGTTGTATTCCATTAAATTTAAATAAAAAATATATGCAGCAATTAAGGAGGGGTTATGAGTTTTAAAAATTTAAGAAATGTATTATTAGTTTCTGCTATGGTTGGTTTATCTGCGGTAAGTTTTGGGAAAATAAAACGTATAGATGGTTATCCAAAGAGACCAGTTGAAATGGTTGCACCTGGTGGAGCTGGTGGAGGCTGGGATTTAACAGCGAGGACAGTTTCTAAAGTTTTAAAAGATGAAAAAATAATTACAGTACCTACACCAGTTGTAAATAGACCTGGCGGAGGTGGAGGAGTAAACTTAGCTTATATGCAATCAAAAAAAGGTAATGGACAAATGGTATCTATTTATTCGCCACCTTTAATTCTAACAAAATTAACAGGAACCTCTGAATATGGATACGAAGATACAACTCCAATTGCTGGTTTAATAGCTGATTATGGAGCATTTGTAGTTGGGAAAAACTCTAAATTTAAAAATATTAATGAGGTAATGGATGCTTTAAAAAGAGATCCTAAAAGTGTAAAAATAGGAGGATCTTCTTCTGCTGGAAGTATGGATCATATTCAATTTTTACTTATGGCTAAAGCTGCAGGAGTTGAAAATTTAAAAGATATTGACTATGTAAGTTTTCAAGAATCAGGAGTTACTCAAATTTTAGGAGGGCATATAGATTTATTTACTACAGGTTTATCTGAGGTAAAAGGATTAATGGCTTCAGGAAATCTAAGAGCATTAGCCTCAACAGCTGATAAAACTATAAATGGAGTTCCTAGTTGTAAAGAAGAAGGAATAAATGGTACATTTGTAAACTGGAGAGGAATTTTTGCTAATCCAGGAGTTGAAACTAATGTAGTTGAATATTGGACAAAAGCTATGGAAGAAATGGTTAAAACTAAATCGTGGAAAGAAGCATTAGTTAGAAACGGTTGGGATAATAATTTTATGGTTGGAAAAGATTTTAGAAATTTCTTAGCTAACCAGGAGAAAGATTCAAAGGGAATATTAAAAGAAATAGGAATGTTAAAAGATTAATAAAAATTAAATTATTCCGTGAATATTTATTCACGGAATAATTTAAAAATAATAAACTAATATAAATTTATTATTTTTAAATTATAAATTTTATAATTATTTTATCAATTTTATTTATTAAATTATTAAGGAGAAAATTATGACAGGAATTATTTCAATAGTTTTAGGAATTCTTTATTTGATAGGAATGATGCAAATAGAGCTAGCTGCAATTGGACATCCTCATGCACCAATATACTTTCCAAGTGCATTGGGATTAGGAATGATAGGATTAGGGATTGCTCAATTAATTAAAGATAAAAAAATTAGTATACATCAATATTTAAATGATGAAACAATTCCAATGATATTAAAAACAGCGGGAATTATAATTATTTATGCAGTGTTATTTGTTCCTGCAGGATATGTTATTTCAACAATGATATTTATGTTTATGATGTTGTATTTATTTAATGGTAAAAATAAAATAAAAAGAACAGTAATAACAACAATTATTTTTAGTATATTAGTATATGTTGTTTTTTCAAAATTATTGGGTGTTTATTTACCAGTGATGCCATTTATCTATATTTAATAGGAGGTAAAGTTTAATGGATACATTAGGATTTTTGATGCAAGGAATGGGTGTAGCTTTACAACCAATGAATTTATTTTGGGTTACATTAGGAGGAGTTTTAGGGACAATAGTAGGTATGCTACCAGGGCTTGGGCCAGCAACAGGAGTAGCTGTTTTATTACCGATGACTTTTTCTATGGGACCAGAGGCAGCAATGATTACAATGGCAGGTGTATATTACGGGGCTATGTATGGAGGATCAAGAAGTTCAATTTTAATAAATACTCCAGGAGATGGGGCAGCAGTTGCAGCTACATTTGATGGTTATCCTATGGCTAAAAAAGGAAAAGCAGAGTCAGCATTAGCAATTTCAGCAATAGCCTCATTTTTTGGTGGAGGGATAGCAATTATATTTATGGTGTTTTGTGCAAATACAGTCGCACAATTTGCACTGAAATTTGGGCCATCAGAATATTTCATGTTAATGGTATTTGCTTTGACTGCAACGGCTGCAATGTCTAGAGGAAATATGGTAAAAGGATTTATTTCGATGATTATGGGACTAATGATTTCAACAGTTGGGCTAGATGCTTTATCAGGAGTTCAAAGATTTACTTTTGGAATAATGGAACTTCAAGGAGGAATTGATTTCTTAGTAGTTATAATAGCTATTTATGCTTTAGGAGAAGTATTTAAAAGTTTTAAAAATATAAATAAAGAAAGAGTTGAGATGCAAACTAAATTTGGAAAAATTTGGATAACCAAAGAAGAATGGAAAAGAACTAAATGGCCAATACTTAGAAGTGCTCCATTAGGATTTTTTATAGGAGCATTACCAGGTGCAGGAGGAACAATGGCATCATTGATGGCTTATAATAATGAAAAGCAAATGTCTAAACATCCAGAAAAATTTGGAGAGGGAGAAATTATTGGATTAGCAGCCCCAGAGTCAGCTAATAATGCGGCTTCTGTGGGAGCTTTTATTCCCATGTTATCTTTAGGAGTTCCAGGATCAGGAACAACAGCTGTAATGATGGGTGCTTTATTAATGCTAGGAATTCAACCTGGACCAATGTTATTTGTGCAACATCCAAATGTAGCTTGGGGATTAATTGCAAGTATGTTTGTCGGAAATATTGTATTAGCAATAGTAAATATTCCTTTAGCAGGATTATTAGTTAGAGTTTTAGCAATACCTGAAAAAGTTTTATATCCTCTTGTTTTAGGACTTGCATTTGTAGGAACTTATGCAATTGGAAATTCAACGATTGATTTCTTTTTACTGTTAGTATTTGCATTAGTTGGGTATATAATGAATAAAGAAAATATACCAACTTCTCCTTTAATTTTAGCTATAATAGTTGGAAACATGATGGAACAATCATTTAGACAAGCAATGGTAATTTCTAATAATAATTTAGGGACATTTTTAAAATCAGGAGTTTCAATTACATTATTTATTTTAGCTATAGGTAGTGTTTTGGTATCTATCTATAAGACTCATCAAGATAAGAAAAAATTTAAAAAATTAGACGAAAAAAATAGTTAAGAAAAATTTGGTATAAGAAGTTATATATAATTGAAGGGGGACCTATAGGTTGCCCTTCAAATAATGTATTTTAAGTAAAAATCTCAGTCAAAGAAATTGTATACAAGAATACATATAATGTTAGAGGAGGATAAATGCGACAGTTAAAAATAACTGATACATCTTTTAGAGATGGACAACAATCATTAATAGCTACAAGACTGACTACTGAAGAAATAATGCCGATAATTGAGAAGATGGACCAGGCAGGTTATTATTCAATGGAAGTTTGGGGAGGAGCAACATTTGATTCATGTATTAGATTTTTAAATGAAGATCCTTGGGAAAGGTTA